>CAUPNA010000015.1:0-43591 GCA_963512475.1 uncultured Undibacterium sp. | reverse complement strand
TTTCTTCATGGCATTAAATTTGCTTAGTTATTTAGCTTTCGCATCAATCTACTAAGTTTGCTCAGCTAGCACTTTTAGTTTCGAAGATTAAACACATTATCGATGCTGCAGCCAGAACAAAAATACAAACTCTGACCAAGGCACGATAAACTTATAGCACCAATCAACTAACCTCAAACAATATGATCAATAAAATCCTACTAGCCGTTTTATTAACGATCGCCATCCCATTCACCGAATCCAAAGCCCAAGACACAAAAGAACCTCAATCCCAAAACACCCTAGTAAAAATCGACAAAACCTTGACACCAGACATCGGTGGCATCAAGCAGGTTGTGGAGATCAAAACCGATGATGCGAGTAAGCCTGTTTTGCTGTTTTTATCTGGCGGACCTGGTAGTTCGATGATCAATGGTGCACCTGCTTTTACCGCTCTTTTGAAAAGCAAATTTACGATCGTGCAGTGGGATCAGCGTGATGCGGGTAAGACTTTGAAATTAAATCCTTCGCCTGTTCAGCCATCCGTTACGTTGATGGAGAAAGACACGTTGGAGGTGATCAATTTTATTAGAAAAGAATTGAAGCAAGAAAAGATCTATTTGTTGGGTAGCTCTTGGGGTAATGTTTTAGGCTTTTATATCGTGAAGAATCATCCTGAGTTATTGCATGGCTACTTCGCTTCGAATCCTGTGGTGAGCCAGCTCGCGAGTGAGCAAGAATTGCTGGTGATCTTGAAAAATCATTTCAAAGACAACGAGGTTGCGACTAAAGAATTGGCAACGGTGAGTATGCCTTCTGTGGTTGATGAGGATATGTTCTATTTGAGAAAGTGGCTGTTCTTTAAAGAAGGTAAATCCTTTGCAACGAGTGAAGGTTTTAAAACAGGTTTTCTGCAATGGTCAAAAACTTGGTCGCCAGTTTGGAACGAAGTGACCCGGATTGATCTGCCTAAGACCTTGAAGTCAGTTGATTGCCCGATTTATTTTTTCGTGGGTAAGAACGATATTCAAACATCGACAAAGATCACGGTGGATTATTTCAAGGCATTGAAAGCGCCTAAGAAGGCCTTGTTTATGTTTGAAAACTCTGGGCATCAGATTCATCAGGATGAAGCTGAGAAGTTTCAAAATGTCATTATTGAGATATTAACTGCGGTACTATAGGGATTCGATCTGAGAAGTAGAACGCGTTTCAACAAAAGCCCTCTTTATGCAACCACCGCGCACCTTACTTGCCACCAACCTATTCACTTTCGCTGCCTTAGTTGCCGCACTAGTTGCTACATTATTTGCTACCAATGCCTGCGCGGCAGAGCCGTTGTGTGAAAAGATTGTTCGCTGGAATAATGACCCTCCTTATTCCTTGCGCGATGCGCAAGGCAAAATCTCCGGATTTTATGTTGATCTCGTCCAAGAGATTTTGACGAAGATGAATTGCACGATGAAACTTCAAGAAATGCCTTGGGCGCGTGCTTTATCTGAACTGGAGGCTGGCAGAATTGATATTTTGCCGGGCGCGCTACAAACAGCAGATCGCGATCGTTTTGCTCTTTTTTCTGACCCGATTAATTATTCGCCGAATATCTTGTTTATGAAGAAAACGGCGATCGATCATTTTAATTTGAAGAACCTGGCTGACATTCCAAAAATCAATTTTCGACTTGGTGTACAAGTGAATGTTGCCTATGGCGAAGAATTTGATCAGCTATTGAAAAAACCGACATTTTTAAAACAATTGACTACGGTGTACAAACGACACAATGCTTGGAAGATGGTAGACATTGATCGCATTGATGGTCTGATCGCCGATGAAGTGACGGGATTACTCGAGCTCAAGGAACTGCATTTAGACAGCACCATAAGCAAAACCAATCTGGTCGTTTCCTCTAGTCCTGGACTAGTTGCGTTTAGCAAAAAAACGATAGACGAACGCTTTATTGAGGGCTTTAATCAGCAACTAAAAGCGATAATCAGCAGTGGTGCTTATGCCAAAATTCGTGAAAGACATATTCCATGCAAGCTGTCTTTGCGTACGCTGGGCTGTAAGTAGTCTTGCTAAAGCATGTGCTTCCCGTGCTCTGAGTTGTGAGCATGTGCAAATTCGTAGGGAGAGTACAACCCTACTCATTCGTACTTATCGGATAGGCAGATTTGCTCTTTCTGAACCACCCTCACCCTAGCCCTCTCCCGCTTGCGGGAGAGGGGATTTTCTTCGGCGTCCAATTTACGATTTTTGAAAGTGAATCTCAATTATTTAGGAATATGTTCGCAAGCACACGGTCAAAGGGCGTGAGTAAGAATATGGTGATGACACATGCAGGTGGCAGTAAAACCTAGCATGAATTTCATCCGATCATTTTTACTAAGGAACACACTATATCAAATACTATTTCAGCGAGTGGCCTCCACAAGCAAGCTGCTACCGATCATCAGGCCGCTGCCGATCACCACAAAAAGGCAGCGGAATCGCATGCTAAAGATGACATGCCTGAGGCAAAAAAACATTCACTTTCTGCGATGGGCTGTTGCGATACAGCCGGTAAAAGTAGCGCAACAGCTTGCCATAAATCGGCGAACTAGTTTTCTCTTTACATAGACTCTCTTCGGATACGACGGTGAAGTAGCTCAAAGGCTGTTGGCTGATTTTATCCGAAGCTGGTCTTGTAGGGCGAGTGCAACTCGGGCTGCTCGTTTAACAGCGTACATGCGATGCGTTTCGTTGATTTATGTCTTCTGACGATATTGCGGTTGCTGAGTTACCCTCGCCCTAGCTCTCTCGCGCTTGCGGGAGAGGTGATGTTTAGCTTTGTAGAGCGAGCCTACTTAAGAGGCTAGCGGCGCAGCTTATCCCCGCCCTACTTTTTTATCACGCAAAGGTATTGATCGTCTTGCCTATCGGTGCATTCACGAGTCCCAATGAAACGTCGACGGGCGAAACTTGATTAACTTGCTGGTAGCTTGGAATATCTCTGGTTGGGGGGATACCTGATAACGCGGCGTCTTTACTTGATTTGATGTCTAAGAGTTGCTGGGCTTCGCGGCGTTGCTCCAAAATGGTTTTGTCCTGGTCTGCGCGCAGTGTCTGCTGCTGGTATGCCCGCATTGCTTCGACGCCGCCATATGCACATGGCGATCCAATACAAATGGACATCGCACACTTCCTTTCTGCGCTGCAACTACCCGACTTCTTGGCATCGAAATTTTGTCACCTATCGAGATAGTAGTCCGAAAACGGCGTGAAATCTCGACGTCAGTTCATTAATATAGAAACCCCACACTTTTTATATTGATCAAAACATCAATGTCTGACTCACCATGAAAACAAACGCTTTCACACGATTTCAAGATTTACATGCATCTGCTTCCTCTTTTTTGCTACCCAATGTATGGGATGCTGCCAGTGCAGCTCTATGCCAACGCGAAGGGGCTCAAGCGCTGGCGACATCTAGCGCCGCTTTAGCGTGGTCATTAGGCTACCAAGATGGCGGCGCACTGCCACGACAGGAACTACTCTCTGCGATCAGTCGTATCATGCGAGTCATTAATATTCCGCTCAGCGTGGACATCGAAGATGGCTACAGCACGTCGCCGGCAGAGGTCGCTCATTTGGTCTGTGAGTTGGCACACTCAGGTGTCGTTGGTATTAATATCGAAGACGGCGTACACGCGCCTGCACTATTGAATGAAAAAATCACTGCCATTCGTCAACATTTGGACGGTACTGACCTGTTCATTAATGCCAGAACCGATGTTTTTTTGCGGCAACTTGCGCAAGATAAAGCCGCCGTCGATATGTGCATTGATCGCTTACAGCAATATCATCAAGCTGGTGCGAACTCGGGTTTTGTTCCTGGGCTTATGCGTTTAGAAGAAGTGAAACGTGTTGCTGCAACGATCAATATGCCGCTGAACATTATGATGCTGCCGACGATGTCTTCGCTCGCCGATTTAAGGTCTGCGGGTGTGTGTCGATTTAGTGTTGGCCCAGCCCTCTTTCAAAACGCCTACGAACACGCTCGCCGGCTGACCCGTGATTTTTTGAATCATCAAGAAGTGGCGAATTTGTTTGCCCATCCTATTTCGTTTGAAGAAATGAATGGCATCTTTCCTTGCTGAGCGCCTTTCTCATCTATCACAGACGATAACCCATGCCTTGGATGCGGGATGTGTTGGCCCTTTTCATACTTGAATTTTCGCTTGAATCTGTTTGACAAACGATTGATGGATACATTAGCGTAGCACTCTATTCAGAATTCCTGCTCACATTTGTAACGGACGGCCTTAATGATTGCCTTATTCAGCACAATTAGCATTCTTGACATCGCAAAAATTTATGCTTTTTTTTCGCTCATCGTCATCGCTTTTCAATTGGCACTGGCTGCGGGTGCGCCTTGGGGTAAAGTCTCGATGGGAGGCAAATATCCGGGTGTTTATCCGAAGCAAATGAGAGTTGCGGCCATCGTCATGTCAGTCTTTTTTTTATTATTGACGAGTATCGTAAGCATTCGAGCTGGGTGGCTTGAAACGAGCCTATTCGAATTGTCAAGCATTGCGATCTGGGTTGTGGTCGCAATCAATGGGCTGGGTTTATTGATGAACCTGATCACACCCAGTAAATGGGAACGTATTATTTGGGCACCTGTGTGTCTGGTGCTTTTATATTGCAGTGTGATGGTTGGATTGTCTTAAATCCTTGTACTTGGTCGCTATTTAAGAGAATGACTTCGACTAGCATTAACTAAGCCGAGTGTTGGTGTAGATCAGACTGATTCTCGGTAAAACAATCACTGAAAGGCAGCATCAATTTAAGCTATTGATGCTTCCCCTACATAATCGACTAAGCCACTCAGTTAAGCCACTAAGTTAAACCATTAATGATGATGACCGTGCGCGCCATGTACATGTCCATGTGCTACTTCTTCTGGTGTCGCGGCACGTAATTCTAAAACTTCTACGCTGACTTTCAACGATGTTCCTGCGAGCGGGTGATTGCCATCTAACATGACTTGATCACCTTTGATTTTGAGCACGGTATATACCGTCTCTTCGCCCGCTTCGTTATAGCCTTGCATAGACGCACCGACTTTGACGCCTGGTGGAAAATCTTTTTTGGAAATCGTTCTGAGCAGGCTTTCATCGCGCACACCGAATGCGTCTTCTGGCGTCAAGCTCATGTTGAGTTTGAACCCGACGTCCTGACCGTGCAACGCTTCTTCAATTTTTGGTAAAAGATTATCGTAACCGTGCAGGTAGGCGACTGGGGTTTTGCCGCTTTCTAATACTTTGCCTTTGCCGTCAATAACGGAGAGACGAATGGTAACGGCGCTGTCTTTGTCTATGCTCATGATGCGGTCTCAATTTTAAGATTGTGAAAAGGCAGTATCTTAACCCATGACGTAAAGTCAGGGTGGCTTAGTGTTCTTGTCGTGTGATTTACGTGTAATGGAGGCGCATATTATTTACTTTTGTACAAATTCCTCGGCGTGATGAGCAGGCATGACGCACTCTAATTGGAGCAATTTGGTGGCATGTTACTTGCTAACTTTTCTAAACATTCGGAAATGCTTGCCTTTTATCGATTTGTTTTACATCGACGACATTCGCTAAATTCGAGGGGCATTACGTCTATCCGAGCATATCGCAACGAGTCCAAGGAGATAGTCATGCACGACAAACGACAAAACGGCACTGATAACGAACACCCAGCATTAGATGAGCTTCAGGACATCGCAGCGCAACGTGATGCGCGACCGAATATTTTGCTAATGATGGTGGACCAGTTGTACTACCCGAATATGAATGTTGATCAAGGTGGCTTTGCACAAGACATCAAGCGCATTCTGTCCTTTGTTGGAAGTCTGGAAGGCAATCAGTTTGTGCAGCACTATCCGGGGTTTTGTAAGTTGCGTGAGTATGCGACGGTGTTTACCGATCACACGATTGCGGAGTCCGCCTGTATTCCTAGTCGCGCTAGTATTATGACGGGGCAATATGGACCACGCAGCGGCGTAACGCAGACTGACGGATTATTCAAGAATGGCGATGCATCTAACTTTCCTTGGTTACCTGCTAATGGCGCACCGACAGCAGGAGATTATTTCCGCGAGCTAGGGTACTCGACACACTATTTTGGTAAATGGCATGTGAGTGATCCAGCCGATCATTCTTTGGAATCCTATGGCTTTGGCGATTGGGAGATGTCGTGGCCTGAGCCGCATGGTTCGTTGACGAATAATATGGGCGTGTATCGCGATTATCAATTTGCCGATTTGGCTTGTTCTTTCTTGCGCCGCCGTGGCTTGGGCGTGCCTTATTCACGAGCCAGCAGCACGGCGAGTGACAGGCATCCGAATCAGAGTTTTGTACCGACACCAGCGCCTTTTTTTGCGGTGTGTTCGTTTACCAATCCACATGATATTGCGACCTACCCAACATTGCCAAGGGCGTTGATGCCCGCCGATCCCGGAACAAAAGTGACAATCAAAGAATTGATAGGTCCTGGTGGTTCGGTGCCAATCCCCGCTCAGGGAACAGTCAGTGCTGTACCGCAGGATGGAACCTTCCAAGTACCTTTGAATCCGACTGGATTGCCGCAACACTGCGCTACCGCATCATCAACACAAGATGAAAATCTACTCAAGAATAAGCCGCGCGCGCAATTTGATGCTTCGTATAAGGTAGCACTGGGCCTGGCGGCAAAGACTGGATTGGCGATAGCGCAAGGCGTCGGTGGTACGCCGCAAGATGTGCTAGCGAACGCGGTAAAAGCGACGCTGGCATCAACCATACCTTTTCAATTGCAAAAAGATGTGGAGGCTGCTTCGGTAGGATTTTTGCAGTATTACGCCTATATGATCTCTATGGTGGATAGGCATATCTTAAATGTGCTGACGACTTTAGAGGAAGCTGGTTTGCGTGACAATACGATCGTGGTGTTTGCGTCTGATCACGGCGAGTTCGGCGCTGCACATGGTATGCAAATCGAGAAATGGCATGGCGCGTATCAAGAGGTGGTGCATGTGCCTTTCTTGATTAGCTCACCCACTTACAATAGCGCCACCGATACGCCGATCGCTATCAAAGCACAAACCAGTCATATCGATTTATTACCCACCTTACTGGCCTTGACAGGAGCACAGCCAAGCCAAATAGAGCGTGCTCGCCGCAGTTTATCCAAGACACATAAGGCTGCGCCACTGCCTGGTGCTAATCTGTTGCCAGTGATGGCAGCGGGCCATGGCCCCGTGCATAATCCTGATGGCAGCGTACGGATAAGCGTGCTGTTTGCGACGGACGATATGATTACTGAGCCATTGCCATTAGATGATGATCCGCACAATAAAACGTCGTGGCAACAATATGAGGTATTTGCAGCGACAGTGAATTTGCTACGCACAGAACCAACTACAAGTGATGCTCATCCTTATGTGCCTGAGCTGACAGCCGGCCCAGTAATACAGCCTGCCCATGTGCGCGCATTACGCTCGGCGGAATGGAAGCTGGTGCGCTATTGCGATCCGTGGAGCAAGCAGCCAGTGCCAGATCAGTGGGAACTCTACAATCTGCAGCATGATCCAGCTGAGGCAATTAATTTATTGGTATATGACGGCGCATTTCCAACACCCGTGGCTGGATTACCGGGAAACCTGAGTGCCGAACTAGTGACGACTATTGCCAAATATATGCGTGTGGAATTGGCGAAACAAGAAGCGCGTTTGTTGTCGCCCTATCCTAGTGAGTATCCTAGTGCTGGTTTGATTTAAAAAGGACGTAGGGTAGCGATCATCCGCGCTGTTTCGACGACCTGTGCATGCGCAGTTTGCAGCTACCCTACTTTTTCAAATTTTTCTGTTTTTTCAAATTTTTACAGATGCAACATTGCTCGCTTATTTCACCATCGTCGCAAGTTGCTGAAGTATGGTGTGAGCAGCTTTAATGCGAGCCGGTATTGGATAGTTTTTATTAGCTAGTATCACGATTCCAACTCTTAATCCAGGCACAAATAAAACGTAGCTACCAAAGCCGTTGGTAGATCCCGTTTTATTAAATAGTCGCGCTGCATAATGGAGTTTGGATCGCATGATCTCTTGAGCGGGATTCTGCTCCCAGATCACTTTTCCAGAATTACCGGCTTGTAGACGCTTTAAGCTGATCGGATAAGCATACTGCTCCCAGCCCAAACCTTGTCCCATATCTCCGATCTTAAAATAAGGAATATGGGTGTCTGTCACTGCACGAGCTGTCGACTCATCGAGTGATTTGCTATCGATATTCAATTGCACAAAACGCAGCATGTCCGCGCTACTCGATTTGATGCCATAGGCCTCATCGGCAAACACGCCTGGATTGACCCGTGTCGCTTTGAGTTCTTTGTTTTCTAACCTATAACCCCATGCATAGTCAGGCATGGCAGATTCTGGGATACGAATATAAGTTTGTTGCAAACCTAATTGGGGAAACAACTGCGACTCCATCGCGTCGACAAAATTCGCCTTCAACGCTAAAGCAGCAATGTGTCCAAACAGGCCGATACTAGGATTCGAATATTCGCGCATAGTTCCAGCGACTGCGCTTGGTTTCCACTGCCGAAAATAGTCCAGCATCGTCTCGTTCGTGACCTCGTCCGGCACTTGCAAGGGCAAGCCGCCAGCGGTGTAAGTCGCTAAATTTTTTAGGCTGACTTTGTCGATTGCCAATCCTTGTAACTGCGGTATGAATTTACTGGGATGATCATCTACATTTAACTTACCTAATGCTTGCGCATAGGTCGCCAGCGTTGCAGTAAAGATCTTACTAATGGAACCGATTTCGAATAAGGTAGATTCACTAACGGGCGTTTTTTTCTCTTGAGACGCGACGCCATAATTAAAGAATCGTGTCTGGCCATTGACCGTTACAGCGACGGCGACGCCTGGTACAGCGTGCTCGCGCATTAAGGCCTGAATCTCTCTATCTACGATAGCGTGGATCTTGTCCTTATCGTTCGTTTCTTTTAGCGTAGCCTTTAGATTCGCTTCAATCGGCTTAACATGAGCGCGATCCATCGCCGCACTCGTGAGGGGTACAAAACATGCAGAAATACAAATGACGGCAATGTGCCGAAAGCTGATAGGCAAACAATTCAAGATGGGCCTCTTTTGTGGTTCATATTGTCGAGTGTAAGCAAACCGCGTCGACTACTTGAAAACGCAAAGCTCACCCATGTTGAATTGTAAACTGTGAGCGATCGAAACGACTAGGTTTTCTCAGCCCAGGCAGAGCGTTCTACATGACAAGGTGCCAGCAACAAATGGGATAACTGGTCCGGGTCATCCGTTTGCATCTGTGCGGCGAATTCCGCCAAACGTGCATCCTGTGCCGCACTAAGTTGCGTGATCAGTTCACGCGCTACCTCGCGGGCGCTTGGTCTGCCCTCTTGATAATTGGGGCTTCCTTTATAGTGCGACAGCAAATGCTCGCGATGATCCCGATACAGTGCACTGGTTTTGGCTGTATCTAACTTAGCTTGTTTAGCTGCAATTTCAGCATCGATTTCGGCATCGGTCTGGCAATAACGTTTTTTCTCGGCATCATCCCAATGCGGTGTGTCACCATGCTGTTCGCGCAGCATCGCCATCGAACGAGAATCGAGATCAATCTGTGAATGGGTGTGAATGTCTTTGAATACGTGTACCAGATTTTTGCCTTCGCCTTGCGTACCTTTGTAACGCATATCCGAGGCGACACGGCGTGGATTAAAACGGAATTGACGGGTGCATGTGAGTATCAGCGTATCCATCAGCGCAGCGATTTTCTTGGGGTTCATGTGACTATCCTAGACTTAAAAGTATGAGGCAATAAGCAGATTTTTTTTAAGTTCTTTAGTTTTTTGTACTAAAGCGCTTCTCTGCTTTTCATTTTTTCACTACGGATTTCATAGTCGCCACATACCAAGCATGACGCCACCAACTCACTATACGTGAATTCTGCTGCCGCCTATGGTTTACTTCTGCTTGCAGTCTCGGGCGAGCAATAATTCACTTGCGCAAACAGAAGGATTTGATAGGCGAGCTTCTGTTTTCTCGATATTCATTTTCTATAGCGCGCCCAGACTATTTTGATTGAATCTCGTACTGAAATCATTTACTGGCACATTCTAGGGCTTTGTCCAATCGTGCAAACCATATTCCCAACTCCATGGCATACCCGTTTCTCCCAATATGATTTTGACGATACCAGGAAATAGCTGCTCAGCGCGTACATCGTTGGATAAAATCACGACACAACTTTTGCGTTGTTCGAGACAGACCCACGTATTACCGGTGGAATCGTTATGTCCCCCTTTTTGAAAACCTGCACCTTGTGGTCCGATAAAACTGATCACACCTAAACCAGCCGCTAAATCTTTGTGTCGCTGAGCAGGTGCAACGGGTGCCTGCAAGCTTGGAAATTGCGATACGGTATGAATGGCTAACTGGGAACGAGTCAATTCTTTGCGTGAATGTAATTGAAGCCCATCGCCACGCACATAGGCTGCAGCAAAATTGGCAAAATCCGCAATCGTCGTATCCATAGAACCGGCCGCACGCGTTTTACTGCGTTGATCATGTGGCTCTACACCGCCATCTTCTTTCCAACCATCAGCCAAATTAGTGGAAAAATCAGGACGCCACATCATGCTGGTTCGCTGCATATCAAACCGGTCAAAAACGCGCGCCTGCATTTCCTTACCCAGATCCAAACCAAGGCCGCGCTCAATCACAAATTGCAGCAAAATCAGGCCATCGCCAGAATAAGCGTAGCGTGCGCCGGGGTCAAAATGAAAACGAAGTTTGCCATCAGGCTCTAAAAAACCAAAATTAGCAAACCCAGCGCTATGAGTGAGTAAGATGCGTGGCGTAATTTTGCGCCAGCGTTCATCGCCCGCAAGGTGCTGCCACGCAGCGTATTTTCTGGATTCATCCGTGTATTCGGGTAGCGGCTTCGGTAGGTAGTGGGCGATCGAGGTATCAAGATCTAGCTTTCCCTCATCCACCAATTGCATCACGGTATAAGCAAACACCGCTTTTGTCAGCGAAGCGCCATACATCACCGTGTCTAAGCTTAATGGGTCACCTTTTGCATTGCGCTTTCCCCAGCTACTGACCCGCGTGACTTTACCGTTCTCGATAATCGCAATCGCCAGACCTTGTGCCTTCGTACGCTGCATGCCTTGCACGACGTAGTCATCTAGCGCTGATACTGGTTTGTCTTGAGCCGCACCATTCATTGAAATAGCTAGTAAACATCCAACCAAACACGTCTTCATACTGCGCTCAAAATTCGTATTCATCATAATGATTTCCTTTATAAATTTTGCTTGAAGAATTTAGCGTAAAGGGCTTGAAAGGCTTTGTGTTGATTTTAACCGATACTGGCGCTTGTCTTTGCGGCGTTGACTACTTACCATATCTCCTTTGCCTCATACTCTCGATGTATTTGCATTGAGACTTGCTTCAAGCCCATTTTTATCAAAGGATACGCTATGTTATTTAACGACACTCTCGCCACACTTCCCAGCATTGATCATCTAAGTGCCATCGAATTATCAAATGGAGACAGATTGATCGCTCGGATAGAAAACAAGCCAGGCTCGGCTGGCAGCGTACGTGTTTACCACGCTTTGTTTCAAGAGTTTGGCGCAATCAATCACGCTGCGGCGAACAAAGGTTTGGAGATTTATGCGGAACATACTAAGGATGCGCTCGCATTTCCCGGAAAACATCCGAATATCGATAGACTTCTGGAAGTCACAAGAGCCACATCGACTGCTGAGACTAGCCTGTCCCTCGTCGTAAAACTGATTCCTGTGTGAATCAGCCAGCACGAACGCTATTCAAAGTCGATGAATGCAAGTTGAATAGCGTTTAGCGATAGTATGTTTGTGATTACTTGCTTGGGAGCTGATCAATCGCTTTCACCGAGCGATAAACAAACTCTATTTCCCCATTGAAACTTTTGACACTAATTCGTTCATCTCGACCATGTGCGCGTGAATCGTCAAGATCATCAAACATCGCATCGATGCCATAAGTTGGCAATCCCGCATTACGAGTAAACACACTGTCACTGGCACCTGCCGACATATTTGGCAAAACGATGACCTCGGGCCACATTCCTTTGGCTACACTAGCGACCGCGTTAAAGATCGCTGACGATGGCGGCGACTCTGGAGTCGGTTTCGCCGCAGTAATCACAGAAATTTTGATACTGTCGTCTTGCAAGACTTTACGCAACTGCACTTCAACTTGGGCTTGTGTTTCGCCAGGTATGACACGACATTGCACCGTAGCACGAGCTCGTTGTGGCAAAGCATTTTCCGCGTGGCCGCCACTGATTTCGGTGCTGGTGCAAGTGCTGCGTAGCATAATATTGGTTTCCTCTTCTTGCACCAATTGAATTAAAAAATTGTTTTCGTTTCCCAACACTTTTTGAGTATTCTTGTGATTAGAACCAAATCTCTAATCATCAATTCTCACTGTGATCTCATAGTAAGAAGCATTTTTTTAAACTAGCAAACACGATTTTTCAGCGTGCTTTTTTGTTGCATCGCAAATTGACCTGAGGCGGCACGATTTTGATAATCGCGAACAGACCAGTTGATCACTACATTTAAAAAAAGACTGGTTTTCAATGTGCTGTCAGGTACTACAAAAACATCCTCGTTTGCCTTGGTTTGTTTTACTAAACCTGAACAGTTTCTTCGTTTTTCATTCAAGTAGTACTCAATGGGAGTCGCATGATGAAGTTTAAACGTTTGTTCTTTTCCTTGGTTTTACTCGCAGCAGGCACATTGTCAAATATCGCCAGCGCCGACAATTACAGTTTATGGATCAATGGTCGTACCGGTGGCGGTGTTGTCGGCAACTACAATAGTTTCACCTATTGGGGGCCTGCGACAACTGCCGCAGGCGTTAATAAAAAATCGGTCAATTGGGATGGTTACAATAGTATTGCCTCACAAAATGGCAAGATCCGCGACGCCTTAGATTGCTTTTGTACCGGCAATAACTGGTGCTATATCGCGACGCACAGCGCGGGTGATTTAATGCTCGGCTACACGCTCGCCAACTACGGTAGTTCTTCGCGTATGAAAAAGAATGCGTCTGCAAATTCCTCAGGACAATGTGGCAATAGCGACGGTACCGCACAAACTGGCTGGAATATTAAGTGGGTACGCGCGGCATCCGGCGCAGGCGGCGGATCAGAATTATCCGATGCTGGCTCATGGGCAGTGTCAGAGCCCTTGGTCAAAGACTTGAAAACTGCAACGGCACGCGCTATGTATAACCACAACAATACGGCGAATGTCTGGTTCTACATGTATGCGGGCGCCAAAGGTACTGTGTATTCAGGGATCTTGCCAGGACAAGATGATGAAGCAATTGCCTACCATAGCAGCGGCGGCATAGCAGGTTCTGCGGGCAGCTCGCTGTGCAACCCCAGCGATTGGTTCTGCAATGATTTGAATTTGGGGACAGCGGCCAATGAAGGCGGCTCAGTGAAATGGTCGTTCCACTCTGTCACGTTCAGGGACGACAATGAAGCCTACAATCACTACGCCAACAGCAACTGGCAGGGCATTATTTCGGTAGTTCGAACCGCCATGGTCAATAGTGCGCTTTAACGCAAGTTTAGCCCGATCTTAATAACATACGGAGCATTCACCAAGACCTCTTTTCTTGTGTGAGTGCTCCAATTTACCCCGCTATCGCTATATCAAACCGTATTCATGTCCTCAAAAAAAACAACAGGCAAAATCGCGCGTTCAGACCCGCCTACGGCAAGAAAAAAACCTTGGAGCGCGAAGTTCTTGTTCGGTATAGGGCTACTGCTATGCCTAGCAATTTTAATTTGGTTGCGTGAATCTGCGAACGACAAAGTTGACTCGCCCGTACTTAACAATACAAATGTGTTAAACAACGCGAACTCGGACAAACCTGTTCGTACACCAGTTGCTGCAACGGCTATGCTTCCCAGCCGAGAAGCAACTCATAAAAATCTGGTACAGCAGCTGGAAGAAGTAGACCATACCTTATGCAGCTATCGTGAGAGCAGCAAATATCCCTTGAGTTCGCGACCAATCTCAGAGCATCCTGACCAAGTTTATCCCAATCAGGCTGTGAAGGAATCGCATGCCATGCGCAATAAAGATGGCAGCAGTAATTCATCAATTCAGATTTCGACCAGTCAATCCCGGGTCTATATGGCGGCACGTGAATCCGTCAATTTCAGCATACAGGCGCTCGATAAAGATCAGCAGATGCTACCTGTTTTCGTCAATCGCGCAGTCGCTTCTGGTCTGAATTTCAATAATAATCCGGCACCAACTCAAATCCCAATGGCACTAGCCGACAATGGTCGCGATGGCGACTTAATCCCCAACGATGGCATTGCGGGTGGCACACTGAGTCCTGGCAGCAATGGTTTTGCAGGCTTTAATGGAACGATACGTACCGAGGTCAATTTCACCGTCAATGGTCAAACGGGCGTCGTGTATTTTGATGTAATCTATTCACCCGAATTACCTGCGATCTGGGCAGGCAAGATTCGTGAAGTAATTGAAAATGGTAGCTTGGTCTTTTATCTGCCAATCGACGTGCAACAAGCCGGACGCTATATTGTTAACGCTAGATTGGATGATGCTAAAGCCGCGCCATTTGCATTACTCAATTTCAATGAGGTCTTGCCACTCGGCCGCAGTGAAATCCGCCTAAGTGCGGCGGGCAATTTACTCAGAGACAATCAAGCCGCTTTCCCTATGAGTCTACGCGATATAGACGGTTATTTACTCAAAGAAAATGTCGATCCCGATCGTGCTTTGATAGCGCGCATGCAAGGCGTCGCACATGTCAGTAAGAACTATACGTTAAAGAGTTTTTCAGACGCGGAATGGAATGGGGAAGAACGCACGCGTCACTTAAAAGAATTCGCGAAAGATGTAGAGCTGGCCAAGGCTGCTTTAGTCGCCTTTGATCCGGAGCAAGTGCAACGCCCGTTTCCGCGAAGCGAATGTAGTATGAAAGGCACGAAGTCTTTGGCGAGACTGTGATTTTTTGCCGATATCGCAGGCTATAAAATAAAAGAGACTGTTCGCAAACAGTCTCTTTTATTGTGCATTCAGTGTAGCGCTAGTTCAACTGCACCACTGTCAACATTTAACCATCCTGATTAATTCGCTGCGTCAAAGTCGCTAAGATTTGTTCCGCTTTATCATTGTCGACCTGGCAGGTACCTGCATTTTCATGACCACCACCGCCATATTCCAGCATCAAGCTACCGATATTGGTTTTTGAGCTGCGATTCAATATCGATTTGCCAGTCGCGAAAACCGTGTTCTGCTGCTTCAATCCCCACAAGACATGGATGGAAATATTTATGTCGGGATACATCGCGTAGATGACAAAGCGATTACCTGCAAAAATCACCTCTTCATTGCGTAAATCGAGCACCACCAGATTGCCATGTATTTGGGAGCAACGTTCAATCTGTTCTTTGCATTTTGCCGCATGTTCTTGATAAATTTCAACCCGCTCTTTAACGTCGGGGAGCTCCATGATCTGTTCGATACGATGATTACGGCAATAATCAATCAAATCCATCATCAAGTTGTAATTGGAGATTCGAAATTCACGGAAACGCCCTAAACCGGTCCGCGCATCCATTAAGAAATTTAACAAATCCCATTTATCGGGGTTCAATACTTCTTCCCGATTAAACTGAGCTGCGTCGCCCTTATCGACTGCCGCCATCATCTCATCCCAATCAGCGGGAAAAGCGGAATGACCACCATAATGGTCATATACCACCCGTGCCGCAGAGGGTGCTTCTGGATGGATAATATGATTAGTACGCTCTCCAGGGTTGCGCAAGGTCTCGGAGAAGTGGTGGTCAAATGCTAGGTGCACGCCATGTACATACGGCAAATTGGTCGTAATGTCTTTTTCATTGACCTCGACCTTACCGTCTTGCATATCTTTAGGATGAACAAACTTGATGTCATCGATCAAATTCAGATGTTTGAGTAAAACGGCACAAACCAAACCATCAAAATCACTACGTGTAATTAAACGATATTTAGATTCCGCAGACATTTCACACCCCTATGCAAGAAGGAGTTTCTAGTCTAACTCAAAGCCTTCAGGATTTCGACAACTATTGCAAAGAAAATGAAACAAAAGAGGCTACAAAAAAACCTCCATCAATTTCTATGGAGGTTTTTACAATCATCGCGACGATCGCCATAGTGCAGAACACTCCAGCTAAATAAACGATCGAGGTGCTTACCCTTACTTTTTAATAACGAACCTGACCACGATACACCAGTTTAGTGCTGCCTTCTGCCGGCACACTAATTTTCCAAACTGCCGTATTGCTGGCACCTTTCACATGCGGGTGACTAGAACTCAATATCTGCCAATCACCTGGCATAGGCTCTTGCACGGTCACGGTAACCGCTTCCTTCTTCGCATTTTTCAAGGTGATCTCATAAGCACTCTCAAAGATATAAACGTACTTAGAGGAGCTTGCCATTTTCTTAAAGTCTGTTTGTTTTTTATCAGCGGTGACGTCAAAAGCATCACCTAATTTAAGTCTTACTTTCTCATTTTTAGGCGTGTGGTCAACGCTATCTTCCCCAATAAACTGTGCGTTACCGTTACTATCCTTCTTGTATACGCGGATCACGCCTTTAGGTAGTGGCATACCGAGCTGTGAGCTTTCTTTATTTTCAAATTCAATGAAAGCACCAATCTTCATCTTCTGCCCCAGATCGCCATAACTACCTTGATAGTAATAATCAGCCCCTTTCAATAAGAACTCTTTGCGCGTAGGTACGGCGGAAGCATTAAGCAAAGATACTTGTTTAGTTTGATTTTCGGCAATCGTGGTCGGGCGATTCAAGGTATATAAGTGGTACTCGAACAAGGATTCTTCTGCCATAGCATCCATCTTTGCAAGCGGTGCGGGCGCCATCGCTCTTAAGCTTGAACCGGTCACCACGACTCTTTCTTTGACCTGATTCACATCGCCTGCCACCAGTTGTAACTTGGCGTTTCGATAACTGGCACCGCTGGTATTCGTCAAAGTAACCCAACCTGAGATATCCAATTTATCTTCTGCAGAATTGAGTTCAACTACGTAGTCGGCTTTCCAAGCCAATCCGCCAGTCAGGTAGCTCAATTCAACGTCTTGCGGCGAGGTGCTGGTGTTATTGAGCGACATCACCAACGTTGGTCGATCACGCAAATTGCTTGGCACATCGTTATAAACAATCCGGCCAGGTAAGCCAGTTTCTATACGATTGCCTATCTTCAAAACCACGCCATCGTTCGCTGCCAGAACCTGGGCGACTTCGCTTGTTTCAACACCGGTAGCAGGATTCGTGCGCACGATATTGACGCTCTGACCTACATATTTTTCCAACAATTTCTGCGGTGTGAGCAAATCAAAGTCGAAATTTTGCTCTAATACAGACAAGCTGCCAGGCGCTGAAATGCTACGCAACAAGGCCGTCTCTGGTCGCATTCTGGCACTGACATCACGAAACGCCAAGCTAGATGCACCACGCTTTAAGCTCAGCTTACGAGTGTCTTTGACCAAAGCCAGATTCTCGTTATAGATAGTGACTGCGACTTCACGCTGATCACCTAGACCTGTGCGTTGTTCGACGTCCTGTGCAAACAATGGGAGGCTAGTCGCTGCGCTCACAGCGAGCAATAGAGAAATACAAGAAGCTGGACGATACATAGAAAATCCTTATTGAGAGTTCATGACAAAGACGATGCAGGCTAAACAATACTCCGCAACTACACCACATACATATATAAACGCGGCACCAAGGAAATAAGTAGACGGCTCAGTAGCTGCAATGCGATCAAAGCGACTAAGGGAGAAAAATCTATGCTACCAACGGGAGGTATAACGCGACGCAAAGGCGCTAGTAAGGGTTGATTCAAAGCCCTAATTACCGGTGCCAACGGCGCATGAGGATTGACGAAACTCAAAATAGCTTCAAACACCAAGAGCGCCATCAAACCATAAATAATCCATTGCAGCAGACGAACTACTGACAATAACAGTATTAAGGCGATATTAAATTGCCCACTAAAGAGCGATTCCAACATAAAAGACAAAAACGACACCAGGAAGGCCGCAATTAGACTTGCCCAATCTAAGCCAAGAAACCCTGGTACGACACGTCGAATCGGCTTTACCAACCAATCGGTAATTTGAAAAATGGCCTGACCGAGTGAACTAGGAGGACGAATTCTTAAGGCTTGCATCCAAAATCGTAACAATAAGAATCCAGCAAAAATACCGGCGACGATTTCGATAACGAAGCTAAACATTTCAAACAACATGTATATGTCCTCAAAAAAAAACCCACTGGGTGATTAACACACAGTGGGTATTGTGCCTGAATAAAACCAGGCGTCCAAGTAAGAATATTACGCTGGACGAGTTCCAGTTGGGAAAGGCCAAGCTGCCGTTGGGCTGACAACTGTCTTTGCTTCTGCTGGCGCCGGTGCTGCTACAGCGGCTGGTTTAGCTGCCGCTGGTTTAGCTGCTGCTTTTTTCGCTGCGGGTTTTGCTGCGGCCTTTTTTGCGGCTGGCTTAGCCGCCGCTTTTTTTGCTGCTGGCTTCGCTGCTGGTTTAGCTGCTGGTTTAGCTGCTGGCTTAGCTGCTGGCTTTGCTGCTGCTTTAGCCGCTGGCTTTGCTGCTGCTTTAGCTGCTGGCTTTGCTGCTGGCTTTGCTGCTGCTTTTTTCGCTGCAGGTTTTGCCGCTGGCTTAGCTGCTGCTTTTTTCGCTGCTGGCTTTGCCGCTGGCTTAGCTGCTGCTTTTTTCGCTGCTGGCTTTGCTGCTGGCTTAGCTGCTACTTTTTTCGCTGCTGGCTTTGCTGCTGCTTTTTTCGCCGCTGGTTTTGCCGCTGGCTTAGCTGCTGCTTTTTTCGCTGCAGGTTTTGCCGCTGGCTTAGCTGCTGCTTTTTTCGCTGCAGGTTTTGCCGCTGGCTTAGCTGCTACTTTAGCTGCAGGCTTCGCTGCTGCTTTAGCTGCTGGTTTAGCCGCTACTTTTTTCGCTGCAGGTTTCGCTGCTGCTTTCTTAGCTGCCGGTTTCGCCGCAGGCTTAGCTGCTGCTTTCTTGGCTTCTGGTGCTGTTGCCATTTTGTTTCTCCTTCACGTTAGTCGGAAAAAAATCAGATTAAAGTTAAAATCCGCTCGCTTTCTGGTAAGCGGATTATTCATCGGCACAAACATGAATTCTGGTTGCGCTAATGAATTCGGCACCGACCTCTTATTAACTCCCACAAGCTAATAAGATGGTCATATGGCTTTGTCGTTTGCCCCTTTTTATTCTTAATGACAGGCAGACCTTAACGATTTATGACAACAGCCAAAACGCTACTTGCAAAAACTAGCGTCGGAATTCTTTACTATTCAATGCTTAGATCAGCTTTGAAGTAATAATCAGTTTGAAATTCGGCTTGCTGGATTTCCAAACACAAAAGCGCAACACCCAGCCTCGCCGGGGTCGCGCTATTTAAACTTACCACATCGAATGAGTCTAAACAGTTCATTCAGTTTTGTGAAGCCTTTCTTGTTCAATTACTTTGGTCGCATTTTACTGTCTTTACGATTTCTTGTCTTGAACACTTTCGACTACAAAAAATTTATTCCCAATTGAGAGCACCACCTGTTTGATATTCGATGACACGGGTCTCAAAGAAGTTCCGCTCTTTTTTCAGATCGATCATTTCGCTCATCCACGGAAAAGGATTTTCTTCATGTGGGAACAAAACATCGAGACCGATTTGTTGTGCGCGTCGATTTGCAATGAATCGCAAATAACCTTTAAACATTGGCGCATTCAAGCCTAGTACTCCTCGCGGCATTGTATCCTCTGCGTAACGATATTCCAACTCTACCGCACGTAAAAACAACGATTTAATTTCATCGCGAAATTCTGCGGTCCACAAATGTGGGTTTTCCATTTTGATCGTGTTGATCAAATCGATTCCGAAATTGCAGTGCATCGATTCGTCACGCAGAATGTACTGGTATTGTTCGGCAGCGCCCATCATTTTATTCTGACGACCCAGCGCGAGAATTTGTGTGAAGCCAACGTAGAAGAAAAGTCCTTCCATCAAACACGCAAAAACGATCAAAGAGCGCAACAGTGTTTGGTCCGTTTCAGTAGTGCCTGTCTTGAATTCCGGGTTAGTCAGCGCATCAATAAATGGAATCAAAAATTGATCTTTATCACGTATCGATTCAACTTCATTGTACGCATTGAAAATTTCAGCTTCATCTAAACCGAGCGACTCAACGATGTACTGGTATGCATGCGTATGAATGGCTTCTTCAAACGCCTGACGCAATAAATACTGACGACATTCAGGTGCCGTGATGTGACGATAGGTACCGAGCACAATATTATTTGCTGCTAAAGAATCGGCAGTAACAAAGAATCCAAGATTGCGTTTAACCAAACGACGTTCGTCTTCGGTCAAGCCATTTGGATTTTTCCACAACTCAATATCGCGCTGCATGTTGATCTCTTGCGGCATCCAATGATTCGCGCAACCTGCCAGATATTTATCCCAAGCCCATTTGTATTTGAATGGTACCAACTGATTCACGTCCGTTTGGCCATTGATAATGCGCTTGTCTGCCGCATTAACACGACGGCCAATTTCTTCTGGTGTCACGACCACTGGCTTAGTCACTAAAGCGGGATTCAACGCCACGTCTTGTGTTTGCATGCGCGTTTGATATTGGTCAAACGCGGTTTGTGTTTGTGCATTTGGCTGCGCAACTGGTCGTGGTGCCGGTGCGGCTGGAGCTACTTCATCATCCCATGAAAGCATGTGATTTTCCTTACGATGTACTGTTGATGAGTTGGCGCTTACAAGTCTATGCGTTTAAGCGTAAAACCGAAAAAGCGCCAAAATAAATGAGCTAACTTTATAAATTAAATAGGTTTGGTCTCTGCGCACGCACAGCACAGAGACCAGACATTAACTTATTGGCAGGCTTCGCACTCTTCGAAACCTTGATCACCTGGACGCAAATAGCATGCTGCGCCGTCCGCCTCGATAGCAGATGTCGCTGCCACTTCGGGACTGGCAGAATAGCCGCTGTTGCCACCGTCAACTCCTACGGCATTCAGTGCGCCTGTCTTACTAGTTGATTTCTCGGTATGAGTCGCACCTATCGTACGCAGGTAGTAGGTCGTTTTCAAACCACGCAACCATGCCAACTTATAAGTCTCATCCAATTTCTTACCGGATGCGCCTGCCATATAGATATTCAAAGACTGAGCTTGATCTATCCATTTTTGACGACGGGAAGCCGCTTCCACCAACCAAGTCGGGCTAACTTCAAATGCGGTTGCATACAGCTCGCGCAAATCCTCAGGAATGCGGTCGATCTTCGCCAAGCTACCGTCGAAGTATTTCAAGTCGGAGATCATGACGTCATCCCACAAACCGTAGTCTTTCAGATCACGTACCAAATGTTCATTGATCTCAGTGAACTCACCGGACAGGTTCGATTTCACATACAAATTTTGGTAAGTCGGTTCAATGCAAGCGGCCACGCCAATAATATTCGAGATGGTCGCGGTCGGTGCAATCGCTACGCAGTTGGAGTTACGCATACCATATTGCTTAATATGATCACGCACGATAGACCAATCCATCGCTTCCGAACTATCAACTTCCAAATAACCGCCACGCTCTTCCGCTAATAATTTGACAGAATCTTGTGGCAGGATGCCGCGATCCCACAATGAACCAGTGTAAGAACTATAACGGCCGCGTTCTTTCGCCAATTCACTCGATGCCAGATAAGCGTAATAGCATACGGCTTCCATAGACGTATCAGCAAACTGCACTGCATCCATCGATGCATAAGGAATACGCATCATGTGCAAACAATCTTGGAAGCCCATAATACCTAAGCCGACCGGACGGTGACGCAAGTTCGAGTCACGTGCTTTTTTCACTGCGTAGTAATTAATATCAATCACGTTATCGAGCATGCGCATCGCTGTCGTGATGGTACGCTTGAGTTTGTCGTGATCCAGCTTGCCATCTTTCATGTGCGCTGGCATGTTCACAGAGCCCAAATTACAGACCGCGATCTCGCTGTCATTCGTATTCAACGTGATTTCGGTACACAAATTAGAACTATGCACGACACCGACGTGTTGTTGCGGCGAACGGATATTGCATGGATCTTTAAATGTGATCCATGGGTGGCCTGTTTCGAACAACATGGACAACATCTTGCGCCACAAATCTAATGCCGCAATTTTTTTGGACAATTTGATTTCACCACTCACTGCTTTTGCTTCATAAGCAATGTAGGCTTCTTCAAACGATTTACCGAACTTGTCATGCAAATCTGGTACGTCTGATGGCGAAAACAAAGTCCAGTCGCCCTTCTCCATGACGCGCTTCATGAATAAATCTGGGATCCAGTTGGACGTATTCATATCGTGAGTACGGCGACGATCATCACCGGTGTTCTTACGCAACTCCAAGAACTCTTCAACGTCCATGTGCCAAGTTTCGAGGTAAGCGCAGACCGCGCCTTTACGTTTGCCGCCTTGATTGACTGCAACTGCGGTATCGTTGACTACTTTTAAGAATGGCACAACACCTTGTGATTTACCATTCGTGCCTTTGATATGCGCCCCCAAAGAACGAACTGGCGTCCAATCGTTACCCAAGCCACCCGCATATTTTGCTAAAAGTGCGTTTTCTTTGATCGCTTCATAGATGCCGTCGAGGTCATCCGCCACTGTCGTCAGGTAGCAAGAAGATAATTGCGAACGCTGTGTACCACTATTAAATAGGGTAGGCGTGGAACTCATGAAATCAAAGCTCGACAACAAGTTGTAGAATTCAATCGCGCGTGCTTCGCGGTCGATTTCATTTAAAGCCAGACCCATTGCCACGCGCATGTAGAAAGCCTGAGGCATTTCGATGCGGATATCGCGGATGTGCAAGAAATAACGGTCATATAAAGTTTGCAAACCGATGTAACCGAATTGCAAATCGCGGTCTGCAACCAAGGCATTTGCCATTTTCTTCAAATCAAATTGCGCCAATTTGGCGTCCAGCAATCCAGCTTCGATGCCTTTTTTGATAAATTTAGGGAAGTATTCAACATATTCTTCAGCGGCGTCTTTTTGCGCAACTTCTTTACCGAACACTTCTTTACGCACTGTATGCAACAGCAAACGGGCTGTCACCTGACTATACGCTGGCTCTTTTTCCATCATCGCACGCGCTGCCAAAATAGCAGACTTATGCAATTCTTCGACGGGTACGCCGTCGTACAGATTTTTGAGCGTCTCGATCAGGATCGCTTCTGAATCGACTAATTTTTCTAAACCTACACAAGCTGCTCTAATTAAGGCACGAACTTGTGCGATCTCCAACACCTGCGGACGGCCATCAACGATCACATGAATTTGTGGCACAGCGGCGTCTGGCTTACCAGCGGCCTGCGCTTCTAACTGTTGGCGACGCTCTTCCATACGTTTGGCACGATACAAAACATAGGCGCGAGCCACATCATGTTCACCCGAACGCATCAACGCCAATTCAACCTGATCTTGAATATCTTCAATGTGAAACGTGCCGCCATTCGGCTGACGGCGCATCAATGCATTTACTACGGTAGATGTGAGCTGTTCTACCAACTCACGAATTCTCGCAGATGCAGCACCTTGGCCACCATTTACAGCTAAAAATGCCTTCGTTACCGCGATAGAAATTTTTGATGGTTCGAACCCAACAACCGCACCGTTGCGACGAATAATACGGTAATCGCCAAATCCAGCCGTTGGCTGCGCCTGCGTTTGTGCAGATGCGCCGGCATGAGCAAAATTTGAGTCAAAGGATGTTGCTGGGGATATTTCTAGTGAAGAGTGCATTTCGCCTCCAGGTTCAGGTTCTTATTGATGTAAATTAAATATAAATTTGCGATTTTCCTGCTGATTTTGCTGCTGATCATGTAATGCGATGCTGATGCTGTGTTAATGCGGTACTGCAATTCATTGATGATGCACAAAACTTGAATGACCAGCTTAATATGAGCACAGCAAGTGAGCCCTGCTGCCTAGTTTGAGCACCTTTGAATAGAGCCAAACCGTTTATTTCTTCCAGTCATTCAAGCGTATCAAACGGTGAAACGCCAAAAAAATAAACTTTGGAAACTTTCCAAAAAACACTATATCTAGTGTGTTTATTTTTATTTGCACTAATTCTAGTGTCTCGACTGCAAGTACGCAACCGCTTTTTAAAAGTTAGACGAGTTTTATTTCATAGATTTTGTCTAGTTCTGTTTGACATTGCACAGTCGACAAAAGAATGCGGATCAGCACGTGAGTGACCACTAACATGACATGCTAATTCTTTGTGCACATCTAGTCTTGGTGGAAATTTTTTTGAAGGATGTTTTTTTCTTTGGCGAAAAAATAGGCAGGAGAAAGTAATAGATGGTATCAAGTCAAAATAGACTGAGCTGTCGATTTAGATCGTAGAAAGAGCGGATGGCAAATACCATTGACCACAGTTTTCAAGCATCAAAGGACTGCGCTGAAACGACTGATAGTATAAAGTTTATATCGTTTACCCGATGCGCCACGCGCCCAAAGCCTGCTGATAACGCGTCCAATCAAAATAAGGACCTGGATCAGTTTTACGCCCTGGCGCGATTTCATCATGTCCAACAATATGCTCAATCGGGAAATGACGTAACAAAGCTTGACTGAGTTTAAGCAAACTCATGTATTGAGCATCTTCGAAGGGCTGACTATCGCAGCCTTCCAGTTCTATGCCTATAGAAAAATCATTACAACCTTCACGACCATGAAAATGGGAAATACCAGCATGCCACGCACGATCGAGCGCAGACACAAACTGCTGCACGCGCCCATCGCGAAGGATTAAAAAATGACTGGAAACTTGCAAGCCTCGCAGGCTTGCAAAACTTGAATGGGCGTCACAATTGAGCGTATTTTGAAACAGCTCTGCTATATAGTTACTACCAAATTGTCCCAAAGGCAGGCTAATGTTATGAATCACCAGCATGGAAATCGGCATCGACTCTGGACGCTGACCGAAATTGGGTGAGGCTAGCGCTTGCACTTGCAGGCACCAACCCTGAGCATCCATGTCCCAAGCATCTGCTTGAGCCGGTGCTAACGAGAAAGGATTAATCCGCGTCAACATCGTTAATTTTCAATTTTTGAATTGAGTAGCGTAATTGGCGAAAGCTGACGCCCAATAATTCGGCTGCCTGAGTGCGGTTATTTCTAGTTTGCTTTAAAGCGCTGCGAATCACCTCACACTCTATTCGCTCCAGATATTGAGGCAGGCTACATGGTAAAGCTGGCGCCAGAAATACCGAGTCTGCTGTCGGCACTAACAAATTCGAGTTGCGTTCGAGGACAAAGCTAGCATCCTCTACTAATGCAATTTCATTTAAGTTAAACTGTTCTGAATCCCGTTCAATTCGCGAGTGTTCATGCAACTCCTGCACCTCAGCAACTGGCAATGCTATTGGTTTCATGTCGTGACGCGCCGAAGATCGTAATCCAAGGTCAATCACATCGATACAACCATCGTTGGCAAAAGCGGCGGCACGCTCTAAGATATTTTCTAACTCACGTACATTGCCCGGAAAATCATATTGCTGAAGCGCAGCCATAGCCTGTTGGTTCAATGTGATCTGATATCCAGGACTGGCCAGCTTCAATAAAATACTACTCGCCAGCTCAGGCACGTCACTCAAGCGCTGCCGCAATGGGGGCAAGACCAGCTCAATCACGTTCAAACGATAATAAAGATCTTGCCGGAATTTGCCTGCACTGACGCAGCTTTCCAAATTCTGATGGGTCGCACTTAAGATCCTGACATCGACTGGCTCTTCAGACGTCGCACCCACTTTACGCACTCGACGTTCTTGTATTGCTCGTAAAAGTTTCACCTGCATCGCTAAAGGTAAGTCCGCGACTTCATCCAGCATCAGAGTACCGCCATTCGCCGCTTGGAAGAAACCATCTCTGTCGTCATTCGCGCCAGTAAAAGCACCTTTACGGTAGCCGAAAAATTCGGCCTCCATTAGCATCTCGGGGATCGCACCACAGTTGACTGCAACAAAGGCTTTACCTGCGCGAGGACTATTTCTGTGAATCTCCCGCGCGGCCAACTCTTTACCACTACCCGACTCACCCGTAACAATAACTGGCGCCATACTACGCGCCAGACGACTGATTTGAGATCGAACTTGCTGAATCTCACTCGATTGCCCAATTAAGAAAGAAGGGCTGGAGGGTTTAGTAGCGATGATTGCCACCTCCTCGACCAGCTTCACATTTTGTATTTGCAAAGCGGAACGTACTAATTTACGCAATTGGTCTAAGGCGACTGGCTTAGATACATAATCAAACGCACCGGCTTTCAAGGCGACCACAGCATTATCAGTACTGCCAAATGCGGTAATCACCGCAATTGGTGTATTTTTATAGCGCACATTAACTTCTTCTACCATTTCCAAACCGGAACCATCAGGCAGACGCATATCGGTCAAGATCAAAGAATAGCTATGCTTATTTAAATAACGGCGTGCAGCCTCAAGTGACTCCGCACTATCAACTTGCAAACCCATTTTTATTAAAGTGATCTCTAATAGCTCACGTAAATGCGCCTCGTCGTCGATGACTAGAATTCTTGCCGACCCTGCATTATCGGAATTGCCCATGACTACACTCTTACTTTCTCATTCATGATTTTTCATTTGACGAAAAATTAATCACAAAACGGCCGCCCGGTTCAATACCAAGACTCGCCGTTTCATCATTTCTATATTCATAGTCCAATAAGGCGTGATTATTTAAGCATAATTCGCGAGCCATATAGAGCCCTAAACCCGTTCCCTTACTCGAGGTCGTATAAAACGGTTCAAATAAATGCGCCCTAACCGAAGATGAGATGCCTGGCCCATCATCTTGTATGTGTAACTCACGTCGGTTGCCAGACGATATCTTGATAATCAAGCGAATACTGCCCGGTTTATTGCTGGCGTAACGCAGCGCATTGGATAGCAAATTCGTGACAACTTCGTGCAAATGGCCGGAATCAAACACGATATGAAACCGACCGGAATCAGTGACATGAATAATTTGATCGGAAATACCGCGCGTTTCGACAAACTCCTGCACAATATCGCGCAAAGCATCCATCAACAAGATAGGTTGCAAATTCATTTGCGCTTTTCGCGACAGTTTCAAAATATCTTCAATCAATTGATTCAAACGCGTGACATTGTCATCTACTATTTTTAATAGACGTTTAGATTGAACTTCATTATGCACGTCTTCACCTAGCAAAGAGGCTGCATAAGAAATCGAAGATAAGGGATTGCGTACTTCATGCGCGATACTCGCTGTCAGACGCCCCATCGACGCCAACTTTAATTGTTGTGCTTGGTTTTCTATATCTGATACATTTTGAATAAAAATAATCGTACAAGGGGCGACCACGCCACCGAGGTGTTCAAAATCATATTCCTCAATACGAATAAAACGTAATTTCAGATGGGTGACCACCTCATGCGCTTCTTCTGAGGATGAATACTCAGAGGAACGGTGTTTATCATCGATAAAATTTCTCAGGACAACGAAGGACGCACCTTCGTTTCTCAGCCAGGTTGTACTATCGGGACGACGACCAGCACTCCAAAGCGCCAGAGCGGATGCAATTGGTTCCAAACCTGGAATTTGATTCAAACGAATCTTGCTCCCGTTGACAAAATTTGCTGGATTAACACCAAGCATACGGTCAGCGGCGGGATTAGATTCAAATAATTGCCCTTCTTGATCAATCACTAGGACGCCATCATCCATATCCGCGATCACCGTGCGATTAATGGCCTGCTGCAGGGCTAATTCAAAACCACGTTGCATTGCCAGTTCTTCTTGCCCGATCAAGTTTTTCGCCAAGCGATTTAGAACGTACACCACCGCAAAATAGGCAGCACCATACAACCCCGCCTGCGAGATCAACTGACTATCTTCGTTTTGTAAGACTTGATAAGTATTCACCAACAACATGAATAAAGAGACTGCCGACACAAAAAACAATGCCAGCAACATGGGTGCCAAAATACCTGCGCCTGCTAAGGGGAATAAATACAGAATGACCAATCCGCCCTTGCTACCACCAGCACCTACATATAAGGTAGAAATAACGACCAGATCAATCGTAATTTGTGCCACCAAGTGGAAGAAAAAATGCACAGACCAACGTGCTTTGAGTACCACAAACAGGATGGCGATAAATAGATAACTACCGCCTAAGATACGCAAAGAAGTAACATCGAATAACCAGTTATCTTGCAGCGATTTGAAGTTCAACAGCATCAACAAAATCAGCGCCATCAAAACTCGGGAGACATTTAAAGTCTGCAATGACCGCCACAGTGTCGGGCTAACGCTGGCTTGATGCTGAGAGGTGATCATTTAACTGGTGGAACCGGGAGATGCTTGGTCAGCGTGTTCGAGGCAACAAAAATTTTGCTGATCACGTACCACCGCTTCAGAAGCTGGAAAATAAACTTGGCAATGTGCACAACTAAGCATCGCTTCACTCTCTTTTCGGTTTGCGCTGTAAGTCGAGCTGGCATCAGCCCAATCGCTCGGTTCGGTCTGTTCAGACTTGGTCTTATTCGATCTAGTACGCAGATTCTTCCGGATCGCAAAATAGACCAGTGCGGCCAATATCAACCACATCAATAGCCTCATAACACACTCCGATGCAACAACACTTCCAACACAAAACGGCTACCAACATAAGCCAATAACAAACTCAGAAAACCAAACAGCGTTATTCTCAATACCGACTTACCGCGCCAGCCACGCCACTGCCGCCCTATCAACAAAATGGCAAACAACAACCAAGACAATAAGGACAAGACAGTTTTATGATCCCATTTAAATGCCACGCCAAGAAACTGCTCAGAAAAAATGACGCCAGACAAGACGGTTAAGCTGAGCAACACAAATCCAAGCGACACTAGCGAGAACAATATGTGTTCCATCTTCAATAAGGCAGGCAGTCGATCTAAAGCTTTTTCTAACCACGATTGGGTTTGAGCGCCGCGTATGCGATGCAGATGCAAATCCTGTACGTACATAACTAAGGCATGAAATGCGGCAACCGTCAGAGTACCGTATGCAAGCAAAGCGATACCAATATGCCAAGGAAACATGGCGGGTTTATTCGCCAACGCGATGATAATACCTGGAAAAAACAAGGGCATGAGCGCTGTAACTGCTGCCTGTGGCAATATCAAAATACGTAAGCCATCCAGCGAAAAATTACGGTTTTCAACCAGATACACTAAAACTGAAATCCAGATCGCTGATGACCACATGACGGCAAAACCAATGCGCAGCGCACCTGGTTCATACGCGCTCAGAGCCAAAGCCAAGCCGTGCAAACACCAAGCCAGCGCGGTCAAGCTTAAACCTAAGAGATGGCGGCTAGCAGGAATAAATGGGCAGATAACATAGAGCAATGCTGCTGCCAAAGAGAAGTTCGTTAACATACGCCAAGTTTACACTAAGTCCGCCAATCTTTTCCTGCTTTCGTCGAGTTTCTGAGACAAGTCAAAATCTAAGCAAAGCGCGAACTAAAGAAACAAAAAATCCTCTACGGAAACATCTGGTAAAAAAACTGCCAGCCACAATCGGCGAAGATAAGCACAATTACAACAAGACTAAAATTTGACCTGAAATCACACTGTTAAGCGCTTGACTAAGCGTATTGGCTTCTAGATACTGCGAAACACTCGGAATCAGTCTGCTTACTTGCAAGTTCAGTTTTTATCAAAATACTGTCTGCAATTCAATTTGCAAGATAAGTAAGGCAAGCTGTGTCCGGGCAATCAGATTATCTTTTCGCAGGAATTAAAATGAAAAAATCACTTTTCGCTTTAGCCGCACTCACACTTATCGGCGGTTATGCGCAAGCCGATGAAGGTATGTGGATGCCACAACAGTTACCACAAGTAGCTAAACAACTCAAAGCCGCAGGTCTTAAATTAGACCCAAATTCGCTGACCAAATTAACGGAATTCCCTATGGGAGCGATCGTCAGTTTGGGTGGTTGTTCTGCCTCTTTCGTTTCTACACAAGGTTTGGTGGCAACTAATCACCACTGCATTTATGACAGTGTGGCACGCAATTCCACACCACAACGCAATTTACTAGCAGATGGTTTCCTGGCCAAAACCTTGGCAGAAGAATTGCCAGCAGGCCCAGGTTCACGCATTTTCGTCACGACTGAAGTGACCAATGTCAGCGACAAGATTATTGATAGCAATGCCGCCAAATTGACTGGCAAAGCACGCGTCGACGCCATCGAAAAAAATCAAAAAACCCTCGTCGCTGCCTGCGAAAAAGAAGCAGGTTATCGCTGTAACGTAGCATCCTACTATGGCGGTTTGGAATTCTATTTGATCAAACAAATGGAAATCAAAGACGTACGCTTGGTTCATGCGCCAGCGGAAGGCGTCGGTAAATTCGGCGGCGATACTGACAACTGGATGTGGCCACGCCACACAGGCGATTACGGTTTCTACCGCGCTTATGTCAGCAAAGACGGCAAACCAGCGGAATTCAGCAAAGACAACGTGCCTTACGTACCAAAGCATGTATTGAAACTAGCAAAAGATGGTTTGAAAGAAGGCGATTTCGTGATGGTTCTGGGTTATCCAGGCCGCACTAACCGTCATCGTTTGCCATCCGAAATTGCCTACACCTTTGATTTCGAATACCCAAATTTCGTCAAGAGCTCTGCCGAAAACTTAGCGATTATTGCCAACGAAACTAAGGACAATAAAGACGCTAACTTGAAATATGCGGGCATGGTCGCCAACATCAACAACTATTACAAAAACCGTCAAGGCATGTTGGATAGCTATGCAGGCAGCGACATTTTGGAACGCAAATCCAAAGAACACGCGGACTTAAAAGCGTGGGTCAATTCCAATCCAAAGACGAAAGCTGAATATGCTGCAGACATCGACAAGATCGAAGCTATTTACGCAAAACGTGACGCAACGGCGAAAAAAGAATCCTTTTTAGCTTCCTCATATCCTCGCTTCCTCGGCACAGCCCGTACTTTGTATCGCTTGGCACATGAAAAAGCCAAACCAGATGCAGAACGTCGCGCCGGTTTCCAAAATCGTGATTTGCCACGCTTCAAAGCAACAGTTGATGGTGTAGAACGAAGCTACGATGAAAAAGTCGATAAAGCCTTGGTCTTAAACAGCCTGGTGAAATATGCAGCAGCGCCGGCAGCAGAACGCAATGCGAATTTCGATAATGCCTTAGGCGTCAAAGACGGCATGAGCAAGGATCAACTGAAAGCATTGCTGGATCAAATGTATGCAGGGAGCCAGTTTGGCGATAAAGCTTTCCGCGCTTCGTGGTTAGAAAAATCGGTGGATGACTTCAAAGCCAGCAACGATAGTTTTATCAAAGCGGCTGTCGGTATGTTTGACGAAAGCATGAAACGTGAAGTTGCAGATCAAGAGTCCGCGGGCACTATGCAAAAATCTTATGCCAGCTACATGAAAGCAAAAATTGCCTACATGAAGAGCAAAGGTCAGGCGGTTTATCCTGATGCCAACAGCACTTTGCGCGTCACTTACGGTAAAGTCGCAGGCCGTCCATTCGGTGCGGATGGTACAACCTGGACAGCATTTACGACCGTCAAAGGTATCACCGCAAAAGCAACTGGCACTGGCGAATTCAATGCGCCAGCCAATCAGTTAGCGGCAATCAAAGCCAAAGACTTTGGTAAATACGTTGATCCGATGTTGAAGACGGTTCCTGTCAATTACTTGGCGACATTGGATATCACTGGCGGCAATTCAGGCTCAGCAGCGTTGAATGCCAAAGGCGAGTTCATTGGTTTGGCATTTGACGGCACTTTGGATTCCATCATCGCTGACTGGGATTACAACAAAGCCTCTAGCCGTTCTATCCAAGTCGATTTGCGCTTCATGTTGTGGCAGATGAAACATGTCGACAAGGCGGATAACTTGTTGAAAGAAATGGGCGCGGAGTAAGCTGCTCAGTTTTGAATCGGCAACTCAGTTTTAACCAGTAAAAAAGCCACGTTGATAAAGTCAACGTGGCTTTTTTATTTACACAAACACCATGAAAGCGGACGATAAGGCGATAAATCCCTCTATACGCCTAAGGAAACTCCCTCATTTCGAGTAAAATACGGGCTTATCTAGGTCGGTTCAGTACATGCAGATCCGATTGCAAAAAATTCTTAGGTGCTGTGGTTCTGCATCACACTCGTTCTCAAAAAGAAGACAAATAGAAGGTTTACTATGCTCGACAATCTGACCCAGCGTCTCGCCAAAGTCGTCAAGACCATGCGCGGCGAAGCGCGTTTAACTGAATCAAATACCGCCGAGATGCTGCGCGAAGTCCGGATGGCATTATTAGAAGCCGACGTCGCCTTGCCTGCGGTGCGTGAACTGATTGCCCGTGTCAAAGAAAAAGCAATGGGTGAAGATGTCATCGGCTCTTTGACACCAGGCCAAGCATTAGTTGGCGTAGTACAAAAAGAATTAGCGTCATTAATCGGTGCCGATTTAGGTGAAAACGCCTCCGAATTAAACTTTGCAACGCAGCCGCCAGCGATCATTCTAATGGCAGGTCTGCAAGGTGCGGGTAAAACCACTACGGTCGGCAAACTCGCTTTATATCTACGCGAAAAGAAAAAGAAAAAAGTCTTAACTGTGTCTGCCGACGTTTACCGTCCAGCAGCGATTGGTCAGTTAGAAACCGTCACGGCACAAGCTGGCGCGGATTTTTTTCCAAGCACCATTAACGACAAACCCGTCGATATCGCTTTAGCCGCACTTGATTGGGCGAAGAAACATCATCATGAAGTCTTGATTATCGATACCGCAGGTCGCCTCGGCATTGATGAAGCCATGATGCAAGAAATCGCCGCAGTGCATGCAGCGGTCAAACCGATAGAAACTCTGTTCGTCGTTGACGCGATGTTGGGTCAGGATGCCGTAAATACGGCTAAGGCCTTTAACGACGCTCTGCCATTGACTGGTGTAGTACTGACCAAACTCGATGGTGACTCACGTGGCGGTGCAGCGTTATCTGTACGTCATGTGACTGGTAAACCAATCAAGTTTGCTGGTGTTTCGGAAAAACTTGACGGACTCGAAGCCTTTGACGCCACCCGTATGGCAAATCGCATTCTCGGCATGGGTGATATTCTCGCTTTGGTCGAATCCGCGCAAAAAGGCATGGATGTCGAAGCGGCGAAAGGCTTGGCAGAGAAAATCAAGGTCGGCGGCAAGTTCGATATGAACGACTTCAAAATGCAACTCGCGCAAATGAAGAATATGGGTAGCCTGTCGAGTCTGATGGACAAATTGCCAGCGCAATTCCAACAAGCTGCCAGCGGCGCGAACATGGACAACGCCGAGAAACAAATGCGCCGCATGGAAGGTATCATCAACTCCATGACGCCACTAGAGCGCGCCAAACCAGATCTAATTAAAGCCTCACGCAAACGCCGTATTGCCACTGGCGCCGGTGTACAGATTCAAGAAGTCAATCGCATGCTGGCACAGTTTGATCAAATGCAGAGCATGATGAAAAAACTTAAAGGTGGCGGCATGATGAAAATGATGCGGGGTATCAAAGGCATGATGCGATAGGCGTCATATAAATCCAATTCTGGGGCGCATTGCGGCGTTGCGCCTCCTCGCAATACTCGAGTATTGCTCCGGGACGCGCCTTGCACTGCATCCCCATAATTGAATTTCTAAAGCCGCCTATTTACCTCACGATGCCCAATCGACTTATCGACATCCTCTCGATACCTGAGGATTGCTGTGCTTGGCGCCTAGCGCGACATCCCTATACTTGAATTTCTGCAGGCAAATCGCTTTGCTGTTTTTTAAAAAAACATAGTCGATAGCAGTAAATTGTAGGTTGGCGCTGAACGAAGTGAAGCCCAACATTGTTTAGCTAGCTCAATTGCTTCGGGCACTAAATTTTTAGTCAAACCACACTTCGCCCACCACCAAAAACGCCCTCCTGTTTTCCCTCTACTTCTCTGCGCCTCTGTGTTGAGAGCTATTGTTTTTACGTTTTTCATAAAGCATTTCCATCGACAGCAAAGTGATCATTTATCGCACTCTGCAGAGGAAAAACGACATTTTTCCCTCTGAAAACCACGTCTCTCATGATTTCTCACACTTTTTTCGTAAAAAGCAAAAAAAAACACTTGCATCACTCTCTAAACAGCACCACTATAAGCACTGCGTGAAATGGCGCATTTTCCAAGACAATTGTGAAGGAGCCTCGATATGGCAACAGCACCAAAAAAAGCAGCAGCAAAACCAGCAGCGAAGCCTGCCGCGAAAGCAGCAGCTAAACCAGCAGCAGCAAAAAAACCAGTAGCAAAAGCAGCAGCTAAACCTGCAGCAAAACCAGCTAAAGCAGCAGCGAAGCCAGCAGCAGCACGTAAGCCAAATGCAGCTTTCATGAAGCCTATGACTTTGTCCCCAGTATTGGCAGCGGTAATCGGTGCAGCACCAATTCCACGTACTGAAGTTACCAAGAAGATCTGGGAATACATCAAAAAGCACAAACTGCAAGATGAAGCAAACAAACGCAATATCAATGCGGATGACAAATTGAAAGCCGTTTTCGGTGGAAAAGCACAAGTCTCCATGTTTGAAATGACGAAACTCATTTCTGGTCATCTGTCTTAATCGGATCTGATGTCCATATTGCTTTGGGCAATTCTTGGGTCGTAAATTTTACTACCCAAATCCCAAACAAAAACGCCCGCATCGCGCGGGCGTTTTTGTTTGCTCAAATCTTACAGCAGATCAAGATTCATTTACTTGCGTCACAATCTTCAAATTTTTCTTATGTCTAACCCAGGCCATATGTCACAAAAACCGCCAATACAAGCGGGATTTCATCCGCGCAACCGACATCAGGGGCAATACGATTTCAATGCATTAATCGCGGCGGACCGGGATGCTGGCGCTTTTACGCTAAGCCATTTTGTCACCACCAACCCATACGGTGATCTGAGTATAGACTTCGCTAATACAAAAGCGGTCAAAGCCCTCAACCGGGCTTTGCTTAAGCATCAATATGGAGTCAATGCCTGGGATATTCCCGACGATTACTTGTGTCCACCAGTACCTGGTCGTGCTGATTATATTCATTCTCTGGCAGACTTATTAGCCGCAAGCAATCAAGGAAAGACTACAAAGAAGTCCAATGTACAAGCACTTGATATCGGCACGGGTGCTAATGGCATTTATCCCTTAATCGGTGCCAGTAGTTATCATTGGCAATTTACTGCTACCGACATCAACCCTGAATCAATCGCCAACCTGAATCACATTTTGCTCGCCAATCCACAGTTAGCCAGCAGGATTCAAACGCGCCTACAAACCAATCATGACGCTATTTTCCGTAACATTATTGGAGACGATGACTGGTTTGATGTCAGCATGTGTAACCCGCCTTTTCACAGCTCACCAGAAGAGGCACGAGAGGGCACGAAGCGAAAGTGGGAGAATCTAGGGCAATCGCAGAATACAGATAAGCTCAATTTCGGCGGACAAAATGCGGAACTATGGTGCGATGGCGGCGAGCTCGCTTTTATTCAAAAGATGATTCAGGAAAGCCAAACATACGCGACACGCTGTTTCTGGTTCACAAGTCTGGTCTCCAAAGCGAGTAATTTACCGGCCATCAATGCCGCTTTAAAACGGGCACAAATTCAACAAAGTAAAACAATCAATATGCAGCAAGGGCAAAAACAAAGCCGCTGTATTGCCTGGAGTTTTCTCAATCCAGTACAACAAGCGGCTTGGGCAAAGATGCGCTGGTAAAGTCAAGTTAAGACTTACATAGAGCGTTTTTTCTTTATTTTTTCTTTATTTCACTTTATTCGCAGTAAAAAACAAAGATAGCCATTCTAAACTTTTTGTCTTAGTCCAATTCAGATCTTCATCTGAATCGAACCTGGAATAAGAGAAAAAATAAACAACTTTCCCTTCTATCATGGTGGTGGTTAAGCCCAACACCATAGGAACTTCTTTTGCTTCACCACTCACCATCACCTGCACCAAAGTCTTAGCAATCAAAGCAACGAATCTCTCATCATCGATCACCTCGCGCACTTGCAACTCACCCAACTTCATAGAAATATTTTTGAGTTGCCCTGTTTGGTCTAAACGCTCAACCGCCTTATTCATTTCCGACTGCATGCGCTCAGCATTGTCATCTAAGATTTTCTTATATTGATTCTTAAGTTGATCCCGAACTCCAGCAAATACTTGTGCTGACATGGTCAAATCTTCTTTAGCGCGCAAAGTCTGCACCATAAAATATCGATGCAATTGCGGCTGTGTCTGTGCCAGCATCGCTTTAACATCATCATCGCTGATAAAGAAGGCAAGCAAGCGATTTGAAGGCGGCGTCATAGTTTCGCCTAGTTGGCGCAATTTGGGAAACATCAAAGACGGATCAGAAAAATCTTTGGGAACAGGGATAGCAATAGCCTTAGCCCCGATCCTAGCCTCTACATCCTTATCTGCTGCAGAAACATTGCAAAAAGGAAGCAAGAGCGCAAGCATGGTCATCAAACGCACTACGAAAATTGGCATAAATTATCCTTAGTTAAAGTCAAACGTCATTGATTTATTGCTGGTCGTGATCAAAATTTTTGTGTTCAAATAATTCACCAAACCTGATAATTCATCACACCTAATAATTCATCACACCTGATTACTCTTTGAACTCCCAATTCTTCCAATTGGCGAGTACCGCATTGGGATATTCTGGCCTGCCACGACTGCCGTTATAACGTCCCAAAGCCAAATACAAATTGCCGCCTTCCATATCGATATACATACGTAGAATCGAACAACCGTAGCGCAGATTGGTTTGCATTTGAAACAGTTTTTTGGGATCGCCGTCACCGATGACGCGCGACCAGAATGGCATGACTTGCATGAAGCCTCGCGCGCCGACTATGGATACTGCGTATTTTTTAAAACCTGACTCGACTTGCATTAAGCCCAGCACCAAACCAGTATCTAAACCTGCGCGTTTGGACTCATACCACACTGTTTCTAAAAATTCTAAGCGAGTTTGTTTGTCGGGAATGCGGCGCTTTAAGCGATCTGACATTTCACCGAGCCAATGCAGATATTTGATGCGATCTTCTATCTTGTCGAAAGTCGGTTTCGGTGGGCGTGGATCGGCCACCAGCTTGGCGAGTGCCAGTCTGACGGAATCGGCTATGGCTTCTTCTTTTTGATTACCAGCGTTCGCAAGTGATGACAGCGTGAGTAGCAGCGCAAGAAGACAAACGCGAGTTTGTCTTTTAAAGAAACAAACTCGCGCCATTACGTTCAAAATGAACTTCATTCTTAGATTTATTTCGCCTGCAATTTAGCGGTGAGGAAACTGAACATATCAGCGACTGCTATATTGCTAGCTTCCGCGTCGCGGCGACCTTTGTATTCCAGATTGCCTTCTTTCAAGCCGCGATCACCAATCACGACGCGATGTGGCACACCGATCAACTCCCAATCTGCGAACATCGAACCCGGACGCAAATCACGGTCATCTAACAAGACATCGACACCAGATGCGAGTAAGTCTGCATACAGCTTTTCTGCCTGTTCTTTGACCGCTGGACTCTTCTCCATGCCCATAGGACAAATCACGACTTCAAACGGCGCAATTGCGGTTGGCCAAATGATGCCTTTGTCGTCGAAATTTTGCTCAATAGCCGCACCCAAGATACGGGTAATACCGATACCGTAGCAGCCCATTTGCAATAACTGAGGCTTGCCGTTTTCATCCAGAAAAGTCGCTTTCATGGATTCAGAATAGCTAGTGCCAAGTTGGAACACATGTCCAACTTCAATACCGCGTTGGATTGCTAATACGCCTTTGCCGTCCGGTGATGGATCGCCAGCGACCACATTGCGCAGATCAGCAACCAGTGGCTCCGCCACATCACGTCCCCAGTTGGCACCGGTAAAGTGGAAATCTTCTTCATTCGCGCCGCAGACAAAGTCACCCATCATCGCGACGGTGCGATCTGCGACTACTTTGACCGGCAGCTTAGTATTCACTGGACCGAGGTAACCGGGCTTAGTACCAAAGTGTTCGACGATTTCGTCTTCGGTTGCGAAACGGAAGTTTGCTAAGCCTGGCACTTTGCTAGCTTTAATTTCATTCAATTCGTGATCGCCGCGTATCAGCAATAACCAGACTTGTTTGGTGACTTTATCTTTTTCTTCAGTCTCAACTGTCAGCACGATAGACTTCACCGTGTTTTGCAAAGGAATGTTCAAGAGCTCAGCCACCTCTTCACACTTGGCTTTGCCAGGCGTTGCGGTTTTGGTCAATGCTTGGGTTGCTGCTTGGCGTGCATCAAATAAAGACAAAGCTTCCGCTGCTTCCATATTCGCCGCGAAATCTGAGGTTGGGCAATATACCAAAGCATCTTCACCCGTTTCGGCGATCACATGGAATTCATGCGAGCCGGTACCACCGATGGCGCCGTTGTCTGCTGCCACAGCGCGGAATTGCAAACCAAAGCGATTGAAGATACGCACATAAGCGTCATACATATTCTGGTAAGATTTTTTGAGACCATCCAAGTCACGATCAAAGGAGTAAGCATCTTTCATCGTAAATTCACGACCACGCATTAGACCAAAGCGTGGGCGACGCTCGTCGCGGAACTTGGTTTGAATATGGTAAAAGTTCAACGGCAACTGACGATAAGACTTAATTTCTTGGCGCGCAACGTCAGTAATTGCTTCTTCGGAGGTCGGTTGTATAATGAAATCACGACCATGACGGTCCTTCACGCGCATTAATTCCGCGCCGTATTTTTGCCAGCGACCCGTTTCTTGCCATAACTCAGCCGGTTGCACCACCGGCATTAACATCTCAATCGCGCCCGAACGATCCATCTCTTCACGTACAATTTTTTCAACTTTACGAATAACGCGCAAACCCATAGGCATGTAGTTATAAATACCGGAGCCAAGACGTTTGATCATCCCGGCGCGCATCATTAATTTGTGGCTGACGATTTCGGCATCAGCTGGAGCTTCTTTTAAAGTGGAAATGAAAAAACGTGTGGCGCGCATGACTTATTTCTTTTCAATAATGGAGGTTTGGAATGACATCAAAATGTTGCCCGCGTTGTGTATCAAAATTCAGGCTCAAGTCTGACAATGAACATCATGATTTATGAAACAACAACGCTTGAACTTTTTTGTTGAAGTCCTAGGTTATAATCAACTCAATTTTAAAGGATATGCTGGCTCATGCGCTCACTCTTTGCATTTTTGATGATGGTTTCGACTGCTTAATTGCATTTTTTCCGACCGAATTCGGATTTTTGACGGTTTTTCCCGCAAAATTCCCAGTTTTCAGCGTTAAAAACTTCGCCTGTCAAAATAAAGATTGTGCCCTGACCACGTTTGGGAATACTTAACAATTCGTTTAGGGACACATAAATTCTCGCCGATGTATATCTGGCGAGGATTTTTTGGTGCGGCTAGTTTTAGTCATTTGCAAAGAAATTTAGCACGCTAACCTGAACGATAGTGAATGAATTCCCAAGAAATAATTGGGGTTATACCATGTTGGATCGTGAAGGCTTCAGGCCTAACGTAGGCATTATTATGCTGAACGCCAATAATGAAGTCTGGTGGGGCAAGCGGGTGCGCGAGCACTCATGGCAATTTCCACAAGGCGGCATTAAATACGGCGAATCGCCGGAACAAGCCATGTTCCGCGAACTCGAAGAAGAAACTGGCTTGCTCCCAGAGCACGTCAAGATCATTGGTCGCACCCGCGACTGGTTACGCTATGAAGTCCCGGATCATTTCATCAAACGTGAAATCCGTGGTCATTACCGTGGTCAAAAACAAATCTGGTTTTTGCTGCGTATGGTGGGACGCGATTGCGACGTAAATTTGCGAGCTAGCACGCATCCCGAATTTGACGCCTGGCGCTGGCATGATTACTGGGTGCCGCTTGATACGGTGATTGAATTTAAACGCGGCGTGTACCAAATGGCTTTGCAAGAATTGTCGCGCTTTATTAATCGTCCGGATAATCAGCGTAAGGCTTACCATCAACGTGGGCCGCGACGCACGCCAGAAATACAGCCGGACAGCGCACTGACAAGTGCTAATGAAGCTGCGGATACTAGTACAAGCACATCGACGCCAGATAGGGAAACTTGATCATGCACCAGCTCACACCGCTCCGTTCAATCTCATGCACAGCGCAACAAGTCCTAAGTGCCTGCGGTCTGAGCTTGTGCTTTATTCTTGTCGCTACGGCACAAGAGACCAGTGACAAACCAACAAAAAACTGGGTGGATAGTGCACTACAGTTTCCCGCCGCACCTATCACAGAGAATCTGCTTCGTTTTTACAGCAACGAAAACCAAAGCTTCTTCATCGACAGTAAATCTCTCAGCATCGTAGCGGATGGTAGCTTACGCTACACCATCGTATCCACCAGCCAATCAGGTGCCAAGAACGTTAGTTACGAAGGCATACGTTGTGACAGTTACGAAAAGCGCCTGTTTGCATTTGGTCGTGCCGATGGTAGTTGGTCACCTTCCCGTCGCAACGAATGGGATGAAATCAGCAACAAAGGCGTCAACAAGCAGCACAGCAGCCTTGCTTGGGATTTTGTATGCGAAGCTGGCAGCATTGCTGGAAACGTAGAAAAAATCATTCAGCGGCTGAAAACCAATCAATCCCTTAAGCAGTATCATTAAGTCTTCGGGTGCCAGAGCATCTTCTGTTTGACGCGCTCTGTTTTTTAGACGGCGATAAGGCTAGGCAACTGCCTTGCAGGCCATAGATGATTATTTGCAACTACTTACACCAGTTCCTCGCGCTGCTCCATTCAAAAAGAAGCCTAGCTCATCGACCAATTTCATAGAAAACACGATAAGAGAATGAGCCCTGCCGCTGGACTTAGTCGACACAAAGCTATGCTCGGTTAATGAAATCCGGTCAGGTTTAAAGCTGGTGATTCGCAAGGAATTGCGATAAATTTAGCGTCCATATCAATGCAGTCAACAGATGTTCGAGAGTTGACGAATTATTCCTTGATGGCCTCAACGCTGAAATACAGAGTCACTTCATCGCTGACAAATGGTGTGTAACGACCCACATCAAAATCACTACGCAAGATCTTTGCGTTTCCATTCGCACCACAGGCAGTCTTAAAATACAAAGGCATAAAACGACAACGGAAGTGCGTCAAAGAAAATTTGACTCGCTTTGTGATGTTTTTAATCGTCAAATCACCTTCCAAGCCTATCAGATTATCCTTCTCATCAAATTGCACAGTAGTTGATTTAAAACTGATCTTTGGATAAACCTCTACATCAAAAAAACTGCCTGAACGCAAGGCCTTGTCAAATATACTATTTCCGGTACTCACAGAAGCAGCGTCAATATCAAGTTGCACACTGCCCGTTTTATTTTCCAAATCGAGTTCAATAAAGCCGCTATTTTTTTCGAAACGACCTTGCTGCAAACTCAGTCCCCAATGTGAATATTCGAAAATAGAATACGTGTGGGTAGGGTCGATGACATAACGATCAGCGGCAATTGAAGGCGATGCAGCGACACAAAACAAGATCAGACCCACTGCGCAGCGCTGTAAGCATTTTCGAAAAGTCCAGACTTGACGTAGCATACTGAATCTCCGGTTCTTGTTCCAAGTTAATGTGCTAAGTATTGTAGTTCGATTCTTTGTTATACAGTTCAAACCGGCTTCTGTGATCCGCGAGTTTATACTCGAAGTGCTAGAAAAAGACATGGGATAATGTGAGATAGAATTTATCCTTTATATATTCCTTAAGCGGCGGCATCCCATATTCATAACAAATTGAGAAACTAGGAAACTACAATGACATCCTTACCTAGCGTTTGCATGGTTCTTTTTGTCACCGATGTTGCACGCATGACGAATTTCTATAGGACTATCGCCGCGATGCAGATTCTGCATGAAGAAGCTTCCTACGCCATCTTAAACACAGAAGGCTTCGAATTAGTCGTTCATGCCTTATATGGAGAACCATCACCTCGAATTCCCTCAGCAAGCACCGCTCTAGTACGCGAAGATTCCTACACTAAACTCTGCTTGCCAGTTGCAAGTATTGCTGCAGCCCGCCAAACCGCGAGCGAACTAGGCGGTTTAATCAAGCCAACAGAGCACGAATGGGTAGATAGAGGTGTTCGAGCCTGCGATGGACACGACCCGGAAGGCAATGTCTTTCAAGTGCGCATGCTAGATATTTAAAGTTAAAAATCTATTTCGCTACATATGATTTTCCATCGCTTTTACAAATAAACCTCAGGAATTTTCATATGAAGTTTCAGCGTTTCTTTATCGCAGTCCTTTTAGTCAGCATCTGCTACAGCAGCTTAGCAACGCAAGCGCCAAGCGCAACGCGCGGAGAAATTGACATGCTGTTCAAACAACTACACGCCTCAGGCTGCCAATTCAATCGCAATGACACCTGGTACTCTGCTGCGGAAGCACAATCACATTTAACCAAGAAATTAGAATACTTTGAAAATAAGAATATGATCAAAAACACGGAGGATTTCATTACACATGCTGCCTCCGTGAGTAGTTCCAGCGGCAAGGCCTATCAAGTCAAATGCGGCAGTAATCCAGTAATGGAAAGTAAAACCTGGTTACTGGAACAATTAAGAACCTTACGCAGCGCAGCCATTTCTGGCACATCAAAATAGACTTGGCACAGGTCAAGAATAAGAACTAACCATCGACATATCCAAATGAAACGCGCCCTCTTCATCTGCACCCAAAATCGACTTCGCAGCCCAACCGCAGAACAAGTTTTTGCCTCGTGGCGTGACGTCGAAACTGACTCAGCTGGTTTAGGTAATGATGCCACGACCCCGCTCTCCTCAGAACAGATCGCCTGGGCAACCATCATTTTCGTAATGGAGAAAGCGCATCGCACTAAATTATCCAAAAAATTCAGACCTTTTCTCAGCAACAAACGGATTATTTGTTTGGATATTCCGGATGATTACGAATACATGGATCCGGTCTTGGTAACGATTTTGAAGGCAAAAGTTGGGAAGTTTTTGATGTAAACCTCGGTCGAATCGATTGAAGATTCGTTTCAAGGTGAAAGGTACACTGCTGGTACTAAAATAATAATATTGAAATTTTTTCAGCTGCCACCACATAGTGGTGAAAGCACATTTTAATAGAGAAGCCTTGTATGCCCTCCTAACTAAGGTCTTTAATCATCTCGAAAGCGAATTATGGACAGTCAATTTTTGTGGATTATTAGCGCGGTGCTGGTGCTATTAGGGCTGGCGGGCACGGTACTGCCTTTGCTGCCTGGCACTTTACTGGTGTGGCTAGGT
>CAUPNA010000014.1:0-44462 GCA_963512475.1 uncultured Undibacterium sp. | reverse complement strand
TCTCAGTTTTTTCGAGCTCGTCAAGTGCTTCAACCGAAGTCGTTTCTCCAAGAATTTGAAATATTGATCTTATAAATTCGTAGGACCAAATGCTTGTGTCGACCGATGTTGATGCAATCAAATATGCTTCAGGCTTTCGGATGGTGTAGTGCATACATCTTTCTCTTAATGAATAGCCAATCGAAAATACAGTCTGGTGAGTGCGATTAACATCCCGCAATCGTACTTATTGCCTTAAGCATTTACGTCGCTCAACAACCAAGCAGGAATGTCGCGTTGTTGATGCAAGAGACGCCAGATGTCGATGCAATTTGGTTGTTCAAGATAAAAAATAAGATAAGGAAAATGCTGGCAAGGCCAGCAACGCAAACCAGGCAGATTCAGCGTATGAGCGTAACGTGGCGAGCCTGATTCTGGATAAGTTTGAATATGTTGAATGGCGGTTTCTAATTCGGCGACGAAATCAAGCGCTGCTTTGGTCGCTTCTTGTTCCATGTAATAAGTGATTATTGCTTGTATGTCAGCATCGGCAAGGACTCGGCGAATCACAGCTTTGCTGCTGGGGGGCTTGTTCACGGCCACTATTACTTAAGTTTGGTGCTGTTGATCAGCGAACGTAAGTCGTCAAAGTAAGCTTGATCAAATTGCCCAATCACTTGCGATTCTGCACCTTCTATCAATAAGGCACGTAATTGTTGGCGTTCTTGATCCTTACGGATGAGCTCACGCACATATTCGCTGGACGTGCCGTAATGTCCCTTTGCGACTTGTGTATCAACAAAGTTTTTGAGGGGCTCTGGGAGTGAAATATTCATTGTGCTCATGCAGACATCTTAGAAGTCTTGGCAAAATTTGGCAAGATTTTTTAGAGATGCTATTTGCTTGTCAATAAGCATTCGCAGCTTTCAATGAGTGGAAAACGCTCAGTCGGGTTCTAAAACGGTAAAATAGAGGCAAATTTGATGTTCCCAGAACAATCATCGCCTCCTCATCGTTTTAGAGAGCTTTTATGACTACCACTCCCATCCAACAACTCACCATCACCCGTCCAGACGACTGGCATCTCCACCTACGTGACGGCGACGCTTTAAAAACAGTGTTACCACACACCGCAGCCCAGTTTGCGCGGGCGATAGTGATGCCGAACTTGAAGCCACCGGTGACTACCACGGAATTGGCTGCTGCCTACCGCCAGCGTATTTTGGCGGCTTTGCCTGAAGGCATGTCGTTCGAGCCTTTGATGACTTTGTATCTGACTGATAACACGCCGCCTGATGAGATCCGTCGTGCTAAGGACAGTGGTTTTGTCCATGCGGTGAAAATGTATCCAGCTGGTGCGACGACGAATTCCGATGCGGGTGTAACAGATTTACGTAAGTGTTATAAGACTTTGGAAGTGATGCAAGAAGTCGGTATGCCGTTTTTGGTACACGGCGAAGTGACGAGCCCTGAGATCGATTTGTTTGACCGCGAAGCCGTGTTTATCGATACGGTGATGAAGCCTTTGCGTGCCGATATGCCTGAACTCAAAGTAGTGTTTGAACACATCACAACCAGCGAGGCAGCAGCCTATGTTGCCGAAGCGAGCGGCCCGATTGCGGCGACGATTACTGCGCATCATTTGCTCTACAACCGCAATGAGATTTTCAAAGGCGGTATTCGTCCCCACTATTACTGCTTGCCCGTATTGAAACGCGAAACACATCGTCAGGCTTTGGTCAAAGCCGCGACATCGGGCAATCCGCGTTTCTTCCTCGGCACGGATTCTGCACCACACGCCAAGGGTGTGAAAGAGCACGCCTGTGGTTGCGCGGGGTGCTACACGGCTTTGCATGCGATGGAATTGTATGCGCAGGCTTTTGATCAGGTTGGTGCATTAGATAAGTTGGAAGGCTTTGCCAGTTTCTTCGGCCCTGACTTTTACCAATTGCCACGCAATGCTGGCAACATCACCTTGAAACGCGAAAGCTGGACTTTGCCAAATGAACTTAGCTATCTCGATGGTAGTTTGGTGCCTTTGAATGGTGGTGAGACCATCAATTGGAAAGTGTCGGCGTAATTTTTGTGATGACGTTTTACTCGATCATTGATTGGTCACGTCCTTGGTTAGCATCTATTCTTCCTGCTGCAGAGAAAATCCTGGCGCAGGAAGATTGGCGTGCGGCTCTAAATCTTGCGGCAAGCTCGCAGGCTTTACAGAATCATACTGGCTTACCGCTGCAATTTATTCTACAAGAAGAATTGCCCGAAGGCGTGGCTTATGAAACTCATATCAGCGCGACCGGGAAAGTGCCTACCCGCGAAAATCTGCATGATTTTTTTAACGCCTTGGTGTGGCTGAGTTTCCCGCTAATTAAGCGTCAGCTTAACGCACTGCAAGCAGCACAAATTGCAAGCCTGGGCATAGGGAAATCACGTGGACCTGCGCGTGATGCAGCTACCATTTTTGACGAAAATGCAGCGCTCTTGGTATTGGAGAATTCCCCACGTGGGCATGAAATTTTGCAGTGCTTGCGCGAGCATCAATGGCAACAAGCTTTCTTAGCGCATCGTCAGTGCTTTGGTGAAGTCGTGCAGATCTGGAGTTTCGGTCATGCTTTGATGGAGAAACTGGTACAGCCTTACAAGGCCATCACAGCGCATGCTTGGGTAGTGTGGGTAGAGCCTGATTTTTTTAGAGAAGATTTCACACAGCAGGCTGCTCAATTGGATCGTCAAGTGAGCTCCCAATTGCAGACGCATGCTTTGACGACCGCAGATTACACCCCCTTACCCGTCTTGGGCGTGCCAGGTTGGTGGGCAGGACAAGATCAAGAATTTTACGCAGATCAAACCGTGTTTCGCGCAAAGCGTAAGACGATTTAAACTCTCTTTGTAGACACAAAAAAAGCCGAACCGAAGTTCGCCCGAAATTTGCCCTGCTAGACAAATATGCTGTTGAATTCAACAGCTTATTTGTCTAATTCGCCAATTATGCAGCGTGACTTTGCAGTAATTGAAACAACTGATCTTTTAAATGCATACGAACTTTTTTCAAAGTCTCTAAGGCTGCATCGGCCAAATGTTCTACGCCGTTTTCTGCACGATTGATAGCCTTGTCGGTATCAGTGTATTCATCGAATAATTTGGCAAAATGGGCATTCGCCATTTTCAAAGTATGAATCGTGTCTTTAAATTCGGGAAATTCAAGTGCCAGCGGATGATGTTCAACTTGCATAAGTACTGCTCCTTTAGAAAATAGAAACTACCAAATCGTATGAGTTGGATGATAGGGCTATTTGTCTAAAGGAGACCTGATCTAGATCAAATTACGTCTTACTTTTTACCGTGATGCAACCAAGGAAGCATCAACTCTGTCGTCTCAGCCGCGATGTCGACGGAAGACTCAGCTTGATTGGCTACCGCAGCGCAGATCGCTTCTATGAGACAGAGGACGATACCTTCGGAGTTAAATTGTGGCTTGGTTTGCGCGTACAAGGTGACGTTTGCAATGGAGGCTACTGGTGAGCTAGGGCGGTCGGTCAAGGCCAGAATAGGTACCTGACGTTTTTTAGCTTGCCCCACCAAGGTGACCACGTCGCTGGAATAACGTGGAAAAGAAATCGCAATCACCAAGTCACGCTCGGTAAATTTGTACAAAGTACGCGAGACCTGCGCCGGCCCACCTGTACCGACATTGGCCTGAACGCTGTCACAATAATTGGTGAGTGCGTGACACATAATGCCGCCCAGATAGGCGCTGGCACCATAGCCTATGATGTAAATGCGCTCAGCATCTAGGATCATTTGTACCGCACGGTTGCAAGCGTCGGGACGGAATTCTCGACGAGTGATTTCGAGATTGGCAATGTCATCTGACAGCGAGCGGTTGATCACCTCGGTGCCACTCGATGCACGTCCTATTTCTGAGCGCAAGCCTTCAATCGGCGCCAGCATGGTTTCGAAACCAGAGACGAGTTCAGCACGAAATTGCGGATAGCCGTCAAAACCCAATGCCCGCGCAAAACGATTGGCCGTTGCATTTGAAATGCCGACAGCGTCAGCCAACTCGTCAATGGACATAGTTGCTGCTCGAAACGAGTTAGCGACAACGTAGTCTGCGGTAATTTTGTGTGATTTGGAAAGTGCGCTGTAGTGTTGACCTATGCGCTCGTTGATAGACCCCCCCTGGGTCATTTTTCTCTTTGGACTCATTATAATTTTAGTGATCGTGCGTTTTTTTATGGCCGATGATCTACGTCATTTTGGCTGCAATTGATGGATAGTTTTTATGTGACTATCTAATAAGAGCAAAAATACCACAGGAATACCGCACTATCAATGATTGGGGCCAATTCTTACGAATTGGCTGTCTCATGTGCGCTCATTTCATTCACTTATGTCCATGTGTACTGAGAATTCACTTACCGCGACGTAACATGAAAAATGGCAGCCTAAGCTGCCATTTGGCGTCGCGTCGAGCGACTTTTGCATTTGAAACGTTTATTCTTCGCGTACCCAAACTTGAGTACGACCAAGCATAGGCATGCCGATGTAACCACGAACTTCTAATTTTTTATTGTTTTCTACTAATTTCAGTTTGCTGCTGTAGAGTTTGCCATTGGCTGGATCAAGGATTTTGCCGCCACTATATTCGTCGCCATCTTTTTTAATACTGAAGAGGATGGTCAGGCCAAGATAAGGTTGGTCTTTGTTGCTGCCGTCGCATTTGTCACATTTAGGATTTTGATCTTGATCGGCTTCACGAAATAGTTTTTCGATTTTCCCTTGAAACTCACCGCCTGTTTCGCTGATGCGAACTAAAGATTTTACCTTGCCTGTTTTGTCGTCTATGGTTTTCCAAAGACCGACAGGCGAGTTTTGGGCGGTGGCCATTTGTGCTGCGAGCAGGCTCAGTATGGCAATACTAGATTTGATTAGTCCAGATTTATTCATGTTGTCTCCGATTTTTATAAAGTTGGAAAAAGCTGCTTTTGAATTGTACGTCCTGTTTTTCAGGCAACGCATTAATTTACTAGAGCGAGAACTTTAAAAGACCTAATTACAACAGTTATTTTCCCCCTAGATTTTCTTTGCTGCATGTTTTGGTGCAACACATTTTTTACTTGGCTGCTAAGTAGCACGCTAGACACATCAGAGAGTGATGGCGCTAGATTGGGTTGAGGACATAACTCCCTCTCCCGCAGGCGGGAGAGGGCTGGGATGAGGGAGGTCGAGAGAACGGAAGCGCAATTGACTTCTATAGACCCAAAACGCAAACTCAAAAGCATTGCGCTAAGCGACGAAGTTTATCCTCAAGTATTTTCCAACGCGCCTTCTAACTGCACTTCCAATTTATCGAAAGAACCAGTCCATCCCATCGTCATGCCTCCGCGTGCTTTCATAAATACGTCTAATTCCTCAGCGGTGACCGCACCGTGAGCTTCCCACGTCACGGTCACGCGGGTGCGATTGGGGGTTTCTTCGGTGAAATGGACCGTCGTTAACATGGTTTCAGGCCAAGTCGGTGCCATGGGGTGGCGTGAAATGTTTTCGTGCTCATCGCAAAACTGTTGCGTGTAGACGAGACGATTAGGCTTGTCCATTTCTAGGTAGGCGACGCGACCGTACATGGTGACATTATTCTCGCTACTGCCGTTCGTCATCAAATAGAAGGAACCACCACCGACGCGAATATCGGCGCGGATAAACGACATGGTAAATCCCGTCGGTGGCGACCATGTTGACATGTGCTCGGGCTTTGTCCACATCTCGTACATCACAGCTATCGGGGCATCAAAGCTGCGATTGATGACGAAGCGTTCCTTGTGTTCGATCCGCTCAGCGAGATATTCAGCAAAGCGGTCCCAGGTCGATTCGCCACCGGCTTGCTTGATGAACTTACGTGTTTCTGCCGCAGCTTCTGCTGTCGCCAAGGCCATCGTCATTTCCATCTGCGTTTTTTTACCGACAGTGGAAAACAAAACCGTCACGCGAAACAGCGGTGGCGTGAGTTCTGTCGCGCCGTGGTCGTACACCAATTTTTTGTGTAGTTCGATTTCATGATAAGTCGCGATATTTGGATACCAAGTCTTGCGATAGTTCGATTTCTTATGTAACCGAGATATGTCGAAAACATCATGCCCATTTTCGTTTTTGCTAATCTTAAATATCTCTCAAAGTCTGGTTTTATGTGTTTGATTTATTTACACTTTACTTTATGATCCATGTTATCGTTAAATCAAGTCGGTCAGGTTAATTTCAATCTTGTCCGTTTAAATTAAGGTTAAGCAATTGGGGGAATCTGATGTTTGAAAAATTCAAAAGCTTGGGCGAGCCTATTTGCTACATAAACCTTGCGCCGTTTGTAGCTATATTTTTGATCTTGACGTTCATCTTTATTGGCTTTATTCCCCCTCGATATCACATAGTCTCAATGCGTCTAGATATACCGGAAAGCATTAGTCCATTTTTTTATACCTTTCATAATTTTCGCCACCGTAAGGCTCATGTCATCAATATTGATATTGATGGGAAAATCTATTGGGACAATACGCTCGTACCAAGTTCTTCAGTCTTGCAACAGAAAATGCTAGCAACTGTCGAAATGCAAAAACAGCCAAGAATAAAATTAATCCCCAATAAATTTGTTAGCTATAAATACGTTGCTGGCGTACTGGCTTTGGCACGGCGAACAGGCGTAAAAGACATCTGTTTGGAATGCATGACGCCGACAATTCCTGAAGAATCACCCGAAGAATCTGATCGATTGGATCAACTGGAGAACGGTTTAATTTTGTGAGGCACGACTATTTTATTGAGCGCCGTAGGTGCGACTAGCGTAGCGTAATCGCACCTACTAGCTGATTTTCTGTATTTTATTTATTTATTTAGACTTTTATTTATGATCCATATTGTTGATAAATTAAGTCGATTGAGTTAACTCTCAATCTTGTCTGTTTGAATTAGAGTTTACCCTCATAGGAGAATTTCTCGTGATCAAATTCAAGAACAAAACCGCAATTGCTGTCTTTGCCGCTTTTGGCGTCGGTCTTGCCGTCGGAAATCTCCCAACGGCATTTGCCACATCTGACAAGACTACCAAGCTTATTGATAAGTCCTTCACCGTCTCGATTGACGAAGTAAAAAAGAACTTTGTGTTCGGGGATGAGTTCTCAGGGACATACACCAAAACAGTTACTATGTCGGACGGTGCGCAGCGTCAAATCGAGCTCACTCCTATGGTTCATAATGGGATGCAGGTAATTCGGCTCAAGGACACCGGTGGCCTCACCTACATGTCGCTCAATGGAACGACAACCAACGGCACCTTGATGATTCAAGTCCAAGATAATGAAGCATCACGGGCAGCACTCAAAGGACAAGGCTGGAAGTAGCAGGAGTTGTTGGCTAATCATTCATTCAAAAGAAACCAAAATCATTCCGATTTTGCCTCCCTTAACTCAGACTTTAGGGGCTCCAAAGAGCGCTTGCACAATGTAAAGGATAGATACGAATGTTCGAAGATCCCGTATTCCAGCAAAAGCTTGTGCTCCTCGCACTCGGTGCAGTTGTCTCTGGCTTTAGCATCCCATATCTCTTTAGAGTGATTGACAGCAGGAAGTTCAAGGAGCAAAAGGTATTCGAGGCCGCGCTGAGTCGCCAGAATCGATTGATCGAAGCTCAGGCTACTCTGCTGGATGATCTAACGCGGACTCTTTGGAAGTGGCGATTTCTAGCCAAAGGTGTTGTGTATTACGGTGCGCGCGGCGAAGTGAAGCGCTTTGAAACGGCTCGAATGGCTTACGAGGACGCCGTATGGGGCCTACTGGACGAATTCAGGACAGGAATCAGCCGATCAAGACGCCTCGTCTCCGAAGGAGCCTTTACCGACCTCAATTTGCTTTACAAATATGTGGTACATGATCTTGATGTCAGCGTTAGCGACTTGGCGTCCGATGCAACCCTAGACTCAGCGGCGTGTGGTCAACTAGCCAAACGCTTTAGCGAAGAGGTTACCCCGAAACTCGATGACGCACTCTATCAACTTGCACGGGAACTTAAACTCACTTCTACAGTAGATGAGTGAAGCCTGTCATGAATGTCGGATGCAACCTGCGCGGTACACCGGTCGATCAATCTTGCACATAGTTTAGGCGGCGCGGGTTTCACACCATAGGCGTGAACAAAAATCTAAAACCAAAATTTAAAATTAGCTGTAAGCCGAATAGGTGTTAGGTTCCCGCCCTTTCAAGGGGCGGGTTAGGGTGGGGATGGGTTTGGTTTAAGTAATCAATGTCGTTAATTGTTCGACTGAAACCCATCCCCATCCCGATCTTCCCCGTTGAAGGGGAAGGGGTAAAGCAAGCTCCTTCGGAACTTCAGGCAAATCTCGATTTTGCTTAGCGCTGATGGGGCTTCACCACGTAAAGTCATCCGGAATCTGGTAGGCTGCATACGGATCATCTTCATCAATGTCGGTGGATGTTTTCTTCACTCGCACTACCAGCGACGCGTCGCGTTCAGCGATTTTGTCCGCAACTATCCTTGGTACTAATTCCGTTTTCCCATCCACACAGACGATCACTAGTCGGCCAGCAGTGAGATGCCCCTGTACCTCAGCTGACACATAGATCTTATCGATCTTGGTGCCATGGGTATAGTAATAGGTGATGTCGCCAGCACCTTTGCTTTGTCGATTGGTTTGCACCATCTGCACGATTTGTGCAAAAACGGCTTTTTCAGCGGCGGCCGCATCGCGTTGTGCATTGAGTTCACGCGCGCGTTCGGCGTTTTTTCGTTGCACCTCAAGCGCCGCCAAACGTGCCTCATCGACGTTCTCGCTTCCAGTGCGGCGCTCGACCTTTTTCTGTTTGACCTTGTCCTGGTGAACCAGTTTGGCTTTGTTTTTATCGACAAGTCCCGCTTTTAAAAATTGATCTTGCAATGATGCCATCGTACATTCCCATAAAATAAGTGCAACTGATCCAAGTGAAAGCTGCCGACCAATCGCAAGTCGCTAGCATAGCAAAATTTCCGCTTCTGCGCCCCTATCAGCATCAGACGAGTTCTCCGTGCTCAAATTGTTTGGCGATGTAAATCCATTGTGACCGTGCATTTTTATCTATGCGGATTCACTTGTGATCGAAAATGATTTCTCCTGTGGTTCATTTCTTTTCCTTCATCTTTCTTAAAGCCTCATAGAAGACCGCGACGCGTTTTTTCTCTTGTTCGACGAATGCTGCTGCACGGGCGAAGAAGCTTTCCTTGCCGAGTTTGGCTCGCGCTTTGTCAGCGGCATTGACCGTTTGTAATGGCAGTAGATAAGTTAATCGTCCATCTGCAATGGCCAGGCATCGCGGGTTGGACTCCTTCACTAAGAATTTTTGAGACATCCGCGTCACCATGTCACATAGCCGTCATTAAAGCTTGCCAAAATTCGACGTTTGACTGAGATGCATTCATTTAATGCGCTCATTTTTCAGGCTTTTCCTTCTTTAGACGAGAGACATCTATGTTGACATCCGGCCGACGCCATCTTTTGGCATCACTCATTCTTCCCATCACACTCTTGAGCGGCTGCGGTGGCAGTAGCGATGAAACAAAAGAAACGCCAATTCCGGTCGTTCCAACACCACTTAGCATGACTTTGGAAAAAATCGGCAGCTACGATGGCGCTGCGCTTGGTGCCGCTGAAATTACTGCGTTTGACCCTGCTAGCAAACGTTTGTTTGTTGTAAATGGTGCCAATGGTTCAGTTGATGTACTCGACTTAAGTACGCCAGCAACACCAAAATTAATCAGTACGATCAATATCAGCAGCCTGGGTGGCGGCGTCAATAGCGTTGCGGTCTATGATGGCTTGGTTGCTTTGGCAATCGAAGGAAAACAAAAAACCTCAGCGGGTGTAGTTGCTTTTTATAATGCGGCTGATCTCAAGTTCTTACATTCAGTCCCAGTTGGTGCATTGCCTGATATGTTGACATTTACGTCCGACGGTAAGACCTTGGTGGTCGCTAATGAAGGCGAACCCAATAGCTATGGCCTGGCCGATTCTGTCGATCCTGAGGGTTCTATTAGTGTGATCACGGTGAACCGTACAGGTACATCGACGGTCGCCACTGCCGACTTTAAAGCTTATATCGGCAAAGAGGCGGAACTCCGTGCAAGTGGCGTGCGTATTTATGGCCCAGGTGCAAATGCAGCGCAAGATCTGGAACCAGAGTACGTCGCAATTAGCGCCGACAATAAAACCGCTTACGTGACTTTGCAAGAGAACAATGCCATCGCGATTGTCGATATCGCTACCGCGAAAGTGACAGCAATCAAACCATTGGGTTTTAAGAATCACAATGTCGCTGGTGCGGGTTTGGATGCGAGTGATGAAGATGGTGGCACGAACACCAACAGTGGAACACCTGCTGTTAAAATCGTTCCACAACCTGTGAAAGGCATGTATTTGCCGGACGCTATTGCACGCTATACCGTGAACGGCAGCACTTATCTGATCACAGCAAACGAAGGTGATGCACGTGCAGATTGGCCAGGATTTAATGAAGAAACGCGCGTGGCTACGCATTGCAAATTGGGTTTAGACCCAGTTGTATTTGGCAGCGAAGCGACAAATTTACTGTTTGATTCTAACCTCGGACGCTTACGCATCACGACGACACCGAACGGCGGTAAAGATGGCAAAAATGCTGCAGGATTGTGTACCGAATTGTATTCATTTGGCGCTCGTTCATTTACGATCTGGTCCAGTGATATCCTCAGAGTGTTTGATTCTGGTGACGATCTTGAGCAACGTACAAAAGCGCTCAGCAACGTCGCTTTCAATGCTAGCCATGACAACAATACGCTCGACGGACGCAGTGCTAGCAAAGGTCCTGAGCCAGAAGGCGTCGTTGTCGGCACTTTCGGCAACAAGACTTTCGCCTTCATCGGCATGGAACGTGTTGGTGGTGTGATCGTGTATGACGTCAGCAATCCAACTGCGCCAAGCTATGTCACTTATCTCAATACCCGTAATGCATTAACGGGTGATCGTGGACCAGAGGGCTTAACACTGATCACCGCAGATAAGTCACCTAATGGCAAACCATTACTTATCGTTGGCAATGAAGTCAGTGGTACGACCGCTGTCTTTCAATTGAATTTGACCTACTAAGATGTCGATGGCATGCGTCTGATCTGAGTTAGTATTTAGACGCTGATTTGGAAGTCAAAAAAGCCTCCTTCGCGGGAGGCTTTTGTGTTTTGGAAAGCCAATTCTGAGTGCATAGGGTGTAATGGGCGAGGCCATATTGCGCTGCCTTATCAGGGGAAAAATGCATTGCCGCAATCAAGGTCGATGCGGCGCAATACGCCTACGGCTATCGATGCCCTACAAAAAGTTTACGCTTTACCGGGTTTCCCTAACTCGCCTGCGCTCCTCCCACCTTGTTCAAAGTCAAACAGAAGCCAAAAACTGCAAGAGTTGATTCACGAAAAAACGACAGATTGGGCTTACCTACACAAATGTCGCCGATGCAAAATTGCGCAAGGCTACAATGTTGCTTGTAGAAAAAATCAGTGCTATCTATGCAGACCCCAGAAAAAACTAATCCGGCTTCGGTATCGACCATGCAGCCACGCACGCTGAGCGAAAATGCGCAGCTGATGCGTATTCTGGCGCGCATTGGTTGGGCCACTTTGATTCTTCTGGCTTTGATTGGTGTCGGCGTCGTTGGCTTCTATCTTATTAGCGACAAGACCAGCTGGGAGAATGCGATCTATATGACGCTGATCACGATCTCCACGGTTGGCTATGGGGAAGGCGTGCCACTCACCTCGTTTGGTGCCAAGATTTTTGCAGGATTGATGAGTATTTCAGGCTTGGGTGTGCTGACCTTTTTATTTACCAGTCTGACTGTTTTTTTTCTTGAAAAAGATTTGGACTATTCCCTGCGGAGACGACGAATGGAAAAACGTATTAAAAAATTGCGACAACATTTTATCGTTTGCGGCTTTGGGCGGGTCGGTCGTAATGTGGCACATGAGTTGCAAAAAACAGGGCGGTCTTTCGTTGCCATTGACCCCGATCAAACTAACTTCGACGAATTTTTAGACAAGTTTCCTAACCTACTCTATTTGCATGGCGACGCGTCTGACGACGATCTTTTGCTTGGCGCTGACATTACCGATGCACGCGGCTTATTTGCTGTGACGGGTGATGATTCACGTAACTTGATGATCATCATTACCGCCAAGCAGTTGAACCCACATTTACGTATTGTGGCGCGTTCACATGAGTTGCGTAATGTAGAAAAGATGCGTAAAGCGGGTGCCGATGAAGTGATTTGCCCAGACTTTACCGGCGGCATGCGTATGGCGTCGGCGATGGTGCGACCTCATGTGGTGAGCTTTTTGGATGAAATGCTGAAATCAGAAAAAAATCTGCGGGTTGAAGAGGTCGCGACACCGCACAATTTTCCTGCCACAGCTATGGGTAGGCTGCGGCTCCGTAGCCCGGACTATATTTTGATTGCGGTTCGCACTGAGAGTGATTGGATCTTTAATCCAGATGATGAATACTTGCTGCGCGCTGGCGATGTGATCGTGGCGATGACCAGCACCGAAGGACGAGCCGAGATTGAACGTCATCTGTTGGATATGTCTCGCGCCTAATTCGAGCTGTGCTGGCGAGGGTGGTAGTCACATAATGAGGACTTGTCTGAACGCCCGTATGCTTTTACTTGCATTTCAAATTTATATGGACTAAGATGGACTAGGTTCAAGAATTAAGGCGGAAACCATGCAAATCATTAATATTCACGACGCAAAAACACAATTTTCTAAGTTGGTCGAAGCGGTTTCTCAAGGCGATGAAATTGTGATTGCACGCGCTGGTAAACCTGCCGCGAGATTGGTTCCAATTAAGGCCACAAAAACTGTTCGTCAACCTGGAGCCATGAAGGGCAAATTGCAGATAGCTGACGACTTCGATGCACCGCTGCCAAGTGATATTCAATCAGTGTTTGAAGGTGATTAATGAAATTACTCATCGATACCCATGTCTATCTTTGGTGGCTACAAGATAGTGCCAAACTTTCCGAAAAAGCGCGCGGCCAAATTCAAGATGCGACCGAGGTCTATGTCAGTAGCGCGTCGATTTGGGAAGCAACGATCAAGGCCTCGATTGGCAAGTTAAGTGTGGACGTCGATCAGCTCGTTACAGAGATTGGCAGAAGTGGCTTTCAAGAATTGCCCATCACAGCAGCACATGCCGCGATGGTCGCGCGTTTGCCAGACATTCATAAAGATCCCTTTGATCGTATTCTGATCGCTCAGGCGATGAATGAGCCACTTCGATTTTTGACGGCGGATGGTATTCTGAAGTCGTATTCTGAATTGGTTGAGCTTGTTTAGTTAGGTAAGGCGGTTGCAACCCGCGCGGTAGTTCGGTCGATCAACTATGCACATTCGATAGACGGCGCGGGTTGCACCTGCCCTACAAGACTGTGTAATTTTTAGTTTAAGTTAGAAGCCAAATTTGAACAATTTTTTGAACGCAGCAGGATTGAGTCAGGAAGTGAGGAGTGAGTATGAGAACGTTTTTGAGATCATTGCTGATTGTGGTTTTTAGTACCTTGAGTCTGTTAGCTCATGCCGATGATTTTTCGGATGGCGTGGCATTGTATGAGCAGCAGAATTTTCCGGCCGCTGCCGCTGCGTTTAGGAAAGCTGCAGACCAAGGCAAGTCCGATGCGCAGTTTAATCTTGGCCTAATGTACTTAAAGGGCGAAGGCGTCACGAAGAATTACGTCGAGGCGAAAGCGCTGTTCGAAAAGGCAGCCTTGCAGAATAATGCCCGGGCCCAAGTCAATCTCGCCCGAATGTACGCAAAAGCCAAGGGCGTCGCGCCCAATTACGGCATGGCTGTCTATTGGTTTAACAAGGCAGTCGAGCTTGGGTATGCCGACGCGCAATATAGTTTGGGGGTTTTATATGTGAATGGGTTTGGCGTTCCACGTGACTATGATAAAGCGCGTGATCTATTCTCGAAGGCGGCACAACAAAAGAACGCCAGCGCTCAATATCAGCTAGGGCTAATGTACTTCAAAGGAAAAGGTGTTTCGATCGATAAAGTTGAGGCTATGAAATGGTTTATTCTTGCTGGCGATTATGATGATGCGGTGACCTATCGTAAGTATGCAGAGTCGCAAATGAGTCCGAAAGAGATTGAGGAAGCTAAGGCTGAGGCGGCGAAAGTTCAGTGAGAGCTTAGGGTGTGATACGCGAAGCCGTATTAAACCGTCCGATGGCTTTATGTAAAACGGCAAAACAATTTATTTGCAAATCTAAAGTACCAAGGAACATGATGTAAAGCCATGATCAACGTTCATGCGGCGCAATACGCCTGCGGCTATTAGCGCCCTACGAAAGGGTTGCGCCTTATCGAGTTATGTAGAGTATTTGAGAAAAAACATCTATGTAGCTATTTATTTCACCTAACCCACGAAGCCATCTATGCACAACTTCATAAAAACTTTCAACACTTCCATCTTCATCGCCATACTCACCGTCATTGTGCCCGTCATGGCTGCAGACACTAATACAGACTGGGAAGCTCAGGTCAGGAAAGCTGACGATACTTACTGGCATGATTTTAATTTCGGAACCTCCGCCTCATTTAATTCTCATCTTTCACAAGACGTTGAGTTTTATCACGACCTCGGCGGAATGATACTGGGCTACGAAGCCTTGGCTAAGGTCAATTCCGGTATGGATAACACTAAAAATCCTGGGCGTCGTGTGGTCGTTCCTGATACATTACGCATCTTTCCAATGCGTAAGGGACCCGATATTTATGGCGCTATTGTTATGGGTGAGCACGATTTCTTTAGCACCGAATCGGGAAAGATTAAGACGCGCGTGCTGCGATCGTCCTTCACTCACTTATTGCTGCTAAAAGACGGTGTTTGGAAAGTCGCCCGCATCTATAGCTATAACCATCAACGGGTAACTGATCCAGAGAAATAGTGCGTAGGGTGTAATAGGCAAAGCCGTATTACACCGACCGATGGCATTATGAAAAACGGCAAAACAATTTATTTGCAAATCTAAAATACCAAGGGAAATGATGTAAAGCCATGATCAACGTTCATGCGGCGCAATACGCCTGCGGCTATTGGCGCCCTACGAAAGGGTTGCGTCTTACCGAGTTGGTGCTTTGGTAGTTATTATTTGCATTTGCGTAATAATTATTTCATTTTAAAAATTTCCTTTTCTATCGGTTATTTTGTTTTTTTGGGTACTGGTGGATTTTGGTTTCTGTCGATTCCAACAGACGCATCACTTTTTATTTCGTCGTAAATTTTTTGCGTGCACAAGCGTTTTTGGTCTACAATTCACTTATAAGTTATAAAATATGGCGATTCAGATCGTTCGCATATCAAATTTTGGACATCCGGATCCAGTTGAAATTCCGTCAGATACTGAACTTAGTTATAAACTATGTATGTTAGTGGACACTGATCGCCAGCCGAAAGAATTGCTTTACGGAGATATTTTTGCTCTGGAAACGATTGATCGGGCAGCTGTGCAGCGTGGATTAATTAAGTTTGCAAAGGCTGCTCAAACTGGTCAAGGCTTTGCAGTTCAATATGATTCCAAACAATGTCATGAAGCATTTGAGTTTGTTCATTCCCATAAAAATTACACGGTATGGCGCATTCGTCAAAATGATATCCGAATCTATTTTGTTTATTTGCAGTTTAAAAATATTTGCATTGTAAAAATTGATTCTAAAAGAACTGACAAGCTAACCACGAGCCAAGAGTCGGAAATAAAAAGTCGAGCACAATTGGCAATTGATAATGCTGACATGATTTATTATGAGAGATTGAAATGAAAATTGTAAAGACGGAAGTTAAGAAAGATAGTGACGGCGCAATTCCCGATTTCTTTTCTTTATTTAATGAACTGCCTGCAATCGATCCATTCGAAGATCAGAAAGAGTCGATTGCGATCGATTTAGGTGCATTGATTTCTTATCACGGATTTACTCGTGCAAAATTCATTGAGAAATCTGGGTGGAAGCAAAGTAGGCTTTCAAATGTATTGTCTGGTCGATGTAATTTGACAATCAAAACTGTTCATGAAGTTGCAGAGATATTGGGCTATAGATTTGATCTTATATATCGAAAAAAGGGACAAAAAAGAGCAGCTCAAATTTGGGAGAGAGATGATGTTAATGTAAAGTATTTCACTCCAAGAATCGAACTTAGGATGCAAAGTTCATTTGACGTGCTTCGAGATTGTGAACGAGGAGTGGGTGCAAGTGTCTACTTTAGCATGATCTCTTCAAATACAGGTGGTGGAGAGTTGAATCGTTACCTCACTCCGGAATTGGAAGACAATACATTGCAAAGCTTTAATGTCATTCCAATGGCGATGACAAATACTATCAATAGTGTATCCAGAAATAAAAAGGCAGGGAAATAATGTCAAATACAAATATCGCGAAAAAAAGTAGAGTGAAAAATACTGAGGTCACACAAAAGGTTGCGCCAGAGAAACGTCATCCTGAAATTATTGCTGGCGAATTTGTACCAGTATTCTGCGACCGTATCGTTAATATTTCGCTAGGGCCGGCAATATCAAAGTTGAATATGGGAATTGAGGTCGCGCCAAACCAGTTCAAGCCTACATATTCTTTAAATATTCCAACGCATGCATTGGTCGATGCGATTGATTTTATTTCAAAAACACTTGAGGATAGTGATGTTCAACAAGAATTTGTGAATGCATATGATCGATTAAAAGAAAGAATGACTAGAAACTAGATGTAATTCTTTCTCTTTATTGGAGTCCCAACGCAAGCTGCGTTAGATCTTAAATCTCAATTGAAAGCGCTTCGAAACCTCGAAGCGCTTTTTTGCATTTATAAGCTAACTAAACAAACCAAACAAACAATCACCCCAACTTAGCAAACGACTCCTTCATCTTACTCAAAGTCGCAGAGAAGCCCGCGACGCGTTCTTTCTCTTGCTCGACCACAGCTGCAGGTGCACGCGCCACAAAACTTTCATTGCTGAGTTTGGCTTGTGCTTTGCTGATTTCGGCTTCGAGTTTCGCCATTTCTTTCAAGAGGCGTTCGCGTTCTGCTGCGACGTCGATTTCTACTTTCAACATCAGTTTGGTTTCGCCGACGATGGAAACGGGTGCTGGTGAATCAGGTAAGACATCGACGATCTGCACTTCCGATAATTTCGCCAAAGCCGCCATGTAAGGTGCGTAGCTTTCCATGCGTGTTTTGTCGGCTGCGTTTGCTGGTTGCAGCAACAACGGTACACGTACGGCTGGTGATAATTGCATTTCACCACGCAAGTTACGGCATGCATCGATGGCGGCTTTGAGGCCTGTCATCCAGCTTTCGGCGGCTTCGTCGATCGCTTCTGCGTTCACCAATGGGTAGGCTTGCATCATGATCGAGTCGCCAGCTGGGTTCAGCGTTTTGCCTGCCAATGGTGCTACCGTTTGCCATAAAGCTTCAGTGACAAAAGGAATGACTGGGTGAGCCATACGCAGTGTCACTTCTAACACGCGTAACAAAGTACGACGCGTTGCACGTTGTTGTGCTGGTGTGCCTTGTTGTACTTGAACTTTCGCTACTTCCAAATACCAATCGCAGTATTCATCCCACACAAATTTGTAAATGGCGGAGGCGATGTTGTCGAAGCGGTAGTCGGCGAAACCTTTTTCGAGTTCTGCTTCTGTACGTTGCAAGGTGGAGATAATCCACTTGTCGGCTTGTGAATAATCGAGATCGTTGTCTGTTGCTGTGCCAGTGAAACCGCAATCTTGTCCTTCGGTGTTCATCAATACGAAGCGGGTCGCGTTCCACAATTTATTGCAGAAATTACGATAACCATCACAACGACCTAAATCGAAGTTGATGTTGCGGCCGAGTGAGGCGTAGCTTGCCATCGTGAAGCGCAAGGCATCTGTGCCGTAAGCTGGAATGCCATCAGCGAATTCTTTGCGGGTGGCTTTGTCGATACTTGCAGCTTGTTTCGGGTTCATCAAACCAACGGTGCGTTTTGCCGCGAGTTCGTCAACCGTGATGCCGTCGATCAAATCGATAGGGTCTAGCGTATTGCCTTTGGATTTAGACATTTTTTGGCCGCTGGAATCGCGTACCAAGCCGTGTACATAGACCGTGTGGAATGGCACCTTGCCTGTGAAGTGCGCGGTCATCATGACCATACGCGCTACCCAGAAGAAGATGATGTCAAAGCCTGTGACCAAGACAGACGATGGCAAGAATAATTTGCTATCGACGGTCAGTTCTGGCCAGCCCATTGTCGAGAATGGGACGAGGGCAGAAGAGAACCAGGTATCGAGTACGTCGTTGTCGCGGTTTAATGCACCTGTGTATCCAGCGGCAACCGCTTTTGCTTGTGCTTCGGCTTCATCGCGTCCTACGAAGATTTCTCCGTTGTCGCCATACCATGCTGGGATTTGATGACCCCACCACAATTGGCGTGAGATACACCAGTCTTGAATATTGTTCAGCCATTGGTTGTAGGTCGTGCTCCAGTTTTCTGGTACGAATTTCACTTCACCATTGGCGACTTTTTCTAGCGCGACTTCGGCAATCGATTTGCCTGGGAAGTGTGTGCCTTCAGGTGCAGCTTTGCTCATCGCCATAAACCATTGATCGGTCAACATTGGTTCGATGACGACGTTAGTGCGGTCGCCACGTGGCACCATGAGTTTGTGTGGTTTTACAGATTCGAGTAAACCTAATGCATCGAGATCAGCGACCATTTGTTTGCGGGCGACGAATCTGTCCATGCCTTGGTAAACTGCTGGGCCGTTTTCATTGATCTTCGCATCCAACGTTAAGATGCTGATCATTTCTAAATTATGACGTTGGCCTACAGCGTAATCGTTGAAGTCATGCGCAGGCGTGATCTTCACGCAGCCTGTGCCGAATTCTTTGTCGACATAGCTATCCGCGATGACGGGAATTTCTTTGCCAGTTAAAGGCAATTTCAACATCTTGCCAACGAAGGCTATGTAGCGTTCATCGGTTGGATCGACAGCGACTGCCACGTCACCGAGCAAAGTTTCTGGGCGTGTGGTCGCGACTGTTAAGTGACCGCTACCATCCGCAAATGGATAACGGATATGCCACATGGAGCCATCTTCTTCTTCCGATACCACTTCCAAATCAGACACGGCTGTACCTAAGACTGGGTCCCAGTTCACCAAGCGTTTGCCGCGATAGATCAAGCCTTGTTCTACCAAGCGCACGAAGACTTCAGTGACTACTTTCGAGCGTTCAGCGTCCATCGTAAAGTATTCACGATTCCAATCAGCAGAAGCACCCATGCGGCGCATTTGGCCTGTAATGGTGGAGCCGGATTTTTCTTTCCATTCCCAGACTTTTTCTAAGAATTTTTCACGGCCTAAATCGTGGCGAGAAATCTTTTGTGCATCGAGTTGGCGTTCCACGACGATTTGCGTGGCAATACCGGCGTGATCGGTGCCCGGGACCCAAGTCGTATTGTGACCACGCATACGGTAGTAGCGTGTCAAGCCATCCATGATGGTTTGGTTAAACGCATGACCCATGTGCAAAGTGCCAGTGACGTTTGGCGGTGGGAGCTGAATACTGAACGATGGTTTGGACTCATCGGTGGTGGCGGTGAAGTATCCGCGCTTTTCCCATTCGGTACGCCAAAAGGATTCAATGTTGGCGGGTTCAAAAGATTTGGCTAATTCCATGATAGTGGCAGACGATAGAAGTTAAAGACCGGGGACTGAGGAAACTCTCTAAAAGTAGAGAAGATGTCAGTCATTAAGCGAAACCTTTGATTATAAATGAGCATTCGACTTTGCTAGAAAATATCGCAGCTTTTTCAGACTATTTTTGTACGCACGATGTTACGAACTATGTTGGGCGTTATATAAGATTGTTAAGGAATCATAGGTTCTAAAGCACGTGTCTCAATATTTGACAAGTCTAAATTGACCTTGTCTTCTCATTTTGTCGCATATTCGAATCGCTCCCTAAAAAATTGCCGTGATGCTTTAGGGTAAATGTTAGGATATGAAATCTATACACGAAAATAATGAATTAGCATAAGCTTGGAGGCGAGTTTGCGTGCCGATTGCATGCTGATTAAATGCCGATAAATGCGAGCGTCAGCGCTTAGTCAGCATCTAGTTTGCACATAATCTTTGTATCTAAGCGGACTCGTACGCTATGGACAGAATGCCTCCCTGAGTCCAAACCAATTGACCCGAAAATTAACTGTCCGCTAGGCTTCGTGGGTCATTTTATTAATTAGTTTAGTAAGATTTCGAGCAAGCAATGGCAACGTGAGTAAGGTGATATTCGCATGAGGTGTTCATTTAATTTGGCTAATGATTTAGCTATTTGTTTAAAAGACAAAGAATTGAATGCATCAAGTGATGAAAAATATTATTCTTTGTTGCAAATAATTGTAATCGTCACATTGCTTTTCGTTGGCAATGTCGCCCAAGCAGACACCGACCTTCCTGCAGACATTGCGCGCTTGGATGCTATCCAAGTGGTCGCGGACAAGAATAATGATGAAGGTATACGCCAACTTATCGAATTCAAAAACAATCTTCCACTTAATGTTGACCCCAAAGTAAGACTAGAAACGCTCAGTATTTTAAGCGGCTTGTACTATGACGCAGGCAAAGGTGGTTTGGTCAAAGAGACTATCAATGAGTTCAATGCGCTCGCAAAAAAAATGCGCGATGAAGATGCTTTGCTATTGATTGAGATCTTCGATAGCTTCGATGTTTTTGATAAATCTGGTGCGGCAGATGCTTTCGTACATTTAGAAAAATTACGCAGTCGGGTCGTCAAATCCACTTCCGTCGGGATTCAACTTCGTTACCATCGCACCTTGGCCAGTTTGTATAGCATCACGAACAAATTTGACGAGGCACTCAAGCAATATTTAGAAATGTTGAAATTGTCTGAGCGCTTGACGAAGCGTCAGGTGCAGGCGCGGATGGGGATTTGGAGCGCGATTTCGAATTTGTATTTACAAATGAAAGATCCGGAGAAAGCCTTAGATGCAACGACCGAAGCGTTGACCGGATCTTCGGCGACGATTGCGCCCAAAGCCTATATCGAAATTTGTATTTCGCGCGGGATGGCTTTGAGTATGTTAAAGCGCAATGATGATGCCTTAAAGGAGTATGAGACAGCGTTGAGGATAGGTCGTGAGGAAAATCTGCCTTTTACCGTAGCCTCCGCTTTAATTAATATTGCAGATCAATATTTGATAAAGAAGGATTTTAAACGTGCGGAAATGTATGCTCGCGATGCCATGGCGAAGGCTGAGGCAATAGAAGACGAATGGAGTGTGGCGGGCGCCAAAGTGAATGCGGGTTTAGCATTGGGTGGACAAGGGAAGATCGCGCAAGGCGCGGATCTGGTCAATCAAAGCTTAGAGTATTTTCGGCGTATTCACGCCATCAGCGACGTGGAAGTAATACTTGGCGAGTTTTCACTGATGTATGAAAACGCTGGTATGTATAAAGAAGCGCTGACGCTGGTTCGTGAGCAGCAAAAACTAAGTGATGAAATTTTCCGGTCAGACCGAGCCAAAGCGGTTGCGGTATTGCAGGAACAGTTTGACGCTGAACATCGTAAGAAACAGATAGAAATCTTGGCGAAAGATAATGCACTTAAAGACGCCGATATTCAAAATCACCGCTTGCAACAAGTCGTCGCTTTGTTGGCTTCGTTGGTGGCATTGTTAGCAGGTGCATTTATTTACATGTTGTATCGTCGGAGTAAAAAGCTCAACGAACAACTGCAAGAAGTTAACTTGCAATTGGAATTTCATGCGGTACGCGACCCTCTGACTGGTTTACATAATCGTCGTTCGTTTATCTCTTTGATGGCAGCTCGCCCAGGTAGAGTGGACGTAGAGCGACGGGAAGGCTATGTCAGTCCTGATTGCATGATCTTGTTAGATATTGATCATTTTAAGCATATCAATGACACCTGGGGACATGCGGTCGGCGATGTGGTTCTCAAAGAGGTCGCTACACGTTTGCGAAGTGTGGTGCGGGATGAAGATATGTTGATGCGTTGGGGAGGGGAAGAATTTTTGATTTTCTCTCCTAAATCTAATCCTGAACAAATTACCAGCCTGGTCCAGCGTGTGCTGTGTACGATTGGTGAAACGCCTTTTTGCAGTGGTGCGTTGAGCATGCCGGTGACGGTCACTGCGGGTTTTATTTCGGTACCGTTTTCTGATGTGCCTGAAGATGTCTGCGACTGGGAGCGTGCATTACAGATTGCCGATATGGCATTGTATCTTGGTAAAACGCATGGACGTAATCGAGCTTATGGTTTATCGCGTTTATTGGTCGATCACGAAGAAGCTATTCCTACGTTAACCCATGATTTAGCGGCAGCGATCAAACAAAACATGGTGGACGTCATCGAAGTTCTAGGACCCGTTCAAGAACCGTCCGTTTGACAATTGCGTTTTGTGTCCGCCGACGTATTACCAAGTAAATTCTTGAATCAATGTGCAAAGAGGCTCAGGGGAAATTAAGATTTTTATTGCAAAAATTATCTATTTTAAAAATTCGCCGTTATAATGCGCCGGCAATTCCCGTATTGGGGAGGTAATTAAAGATTGCAGTAGCTGTAGTAAAAAACGATGTAAAACAAACGATGTAAACCGCTAGGGGTCCTGACAAGCTTGTATCTGTCGGGTGAGAAATACCCTTGAACCTGATCTGGATAATGCCAGCGAAGGGAAGCAGCCAAAGCCGTGATGCCACCTGAATGAGAGGTGTGCCATCGCTCAAATTGGAAACTCCTTTGCTGGCTCCGTGCCATCAATAATGCAAAGGAGCCAAATGAACGCCAACCCACAATTTTTGTCCGCCACCGCCAAGGTCGACGAAGCCGCTATTCAAGCCTTACCTAATTCTCGCAAAATTTACGTCACGGGCAGTCGCCCCGATATCCGCGTTCCTATGCGCGAAATCTCACAAGCCGACACACCTGCGATGTTTGGTGCAGAAAAAAATCCCCCTATTTACGTCTACGATACATCAGGACCTTACACCGATCCCGATGTGAACATCGATATTCGCTCAGGCTTAGCTTCTGTGCGCGGAACATGGATTGCTGAACGCAATGACACCGAAGAACTGGCCGGGCCGAGTTCTGAGTATGGCATAGAGCGCTTGCGTGATCCTAAGTTGCATGAGCTGCGCTTTAACCTGCAACGCAAGCCACGTCGCGCCTTAGAAGGCAAGAATGTCACGCAAATGCATTACGCCAGGCAGGGTATCGTCACGCCAGAAATGGAATACGTGGCGATCCGTGAAAATATGCGACGCCAAGCGTATTTGGACAATCTGAAAAACTCCGGACCTATGGGTGAAAAGCTGGCGGCAATGATGGGGCGTCAACATCCAGGGCAATCCTTCGGTGCATCAATTCCAGCGCAGATGACACCAGAATTTGTACGCGATGAAATCGCCCGTGGTCGCGCCATTATTCCTGCAAACATCAATCACCCAGAAGCGGAGCCAATGATTATCGGTCGCAATTTTTTAGTCAAAATTAACGCGAATATTGGTAACTCCGCCGTGACTTCTTCTATCGGCGAAGAAGTCGAAAAAATGACTTGGGCGATACGCTGGGGTGGCGACAATGTGATGGATCTCTCAACTGGAAAACATATCCATGAAACGCGCGAATGGATCATTCGAAATTCACCAGTACCGATTGGCACCGTGCCGATTTATCAGGCCTTGGAAAAGGTTAATGGCAAGGCCGAGGATCTCACTTGGGAAATTTTCCGCGACACTTTGATCGAACAAGCCGAGCAGGGTGTTGACTACTTCACGATCCATGCTGGCGTACGTTTGCAATATGTGCCGATGACGGCAAAACGCATGACTGGCATCGTTTCACGCGGTGGTTCGATTATGGCGAAGTGGTGTCTCGCCCATCATAAAGAAAGCTTCCTGTACGAGCATTTCGAAGACATCTGTCAGATCATGAAAGCTTACGATGTGTCATTTTCTTTAGGTGATGGTTTGCGTCCAGGTTCCATTTACGATGCGAATGATGAAGCGCAATTGGGTGAATTAAAGACGCTAGGCGAACTCACGCAGATCGCGTGGAAGCATGATGTACAGGTAATGATAGAGGGCCCAGGTCATGTGCCTATGCATTTGATCAAAGAGAATATGGATCTGCAGTTAGAGCAATGCCATGAAGCGCCGTTTTATACGCTGGGACCACTGACGACTGACATCGCACCGGGTTACGATCACATCACGTCTGGCATAGGTGCCGCACAAATTGGTTGGTATGGCACGGCGATGTTGTGTTACGTCACACCGAAAGAGCACTTGGGTTTGCCGAATAAAGTCGACGTTAAAGATGGCATCATTACTTACAAGATCGCAGCTCATGCCGCCGATCTGGCGAAGGGGCACCCCGGCGCCCAAATCCGCGATAACGCTTTGTCAAAAGCACGTTTCGAATTTCGTTGGGAAGACCAATTTAACATAGGCTTAGACCCGGACAAAGCCCGCGAATTTCATGACGAAACGCTGCCCAAAGATTCGGCCAAAGTTGCCCATTTTTGCTCTATGTGTGGCCCGCATTTTTGCTCTATGAAAATCACGCAAGAAGTACGTGACTATGCCGCGACGCAAGGTATCAGCGAGATTGATGCCTTAAAAAAGGGCATGGAAGTTAAGGCCATCGAGTTTGTGAAATCTGGTGGCGAAATTTATAAAAAATCTTAGGTGTCATGATGGAAATTCAGCTCAATGGTCAACCACGTTCTTTACCTTTAGAAACCGATTTGCATAGTTTGATTGAGGAACTGCGATTAGGCAATCAGGCAATCGCCGTCGCTGTCAATCGCCAAGTGATACGCCGTGCGCTGTGGCAGCAACACGCGCTGCAGGCTGGCGATCAGGTTGACGTGGTACGGGCGATAGGTGGCGGGTGAAGAATATGCGGAACACTTCTAATGCACAAATTACCGAGAACGCACGTTCCTTACGTAAATCAATGACCGACGTTGAGCGTCTTTTGTGGACACGTTTGCGCCGCGAGCAGTTGGGCGTGAAGTTTCGACGACAACATCCATTCTTGAACTTTGTTCTCGATTTTGTATGTCTTGAATCGAAGTTGGTTGTGGAACTGGATGGTTCCCAGCATTCTGAATCACGTAGTTACGACGACTATCGAACGAAGTGTTTGGATGATGCTGGTTATGTGGTTTTACGATTTTGGAATAATCAGCTGATTGAGGAGTTGGAGAACGTGCTTGAGGAGATTTATCGACAGGTGCAGATTAGAAAAGCGGAAATGACGAAAAACCCATCCCCATCCCAGCCTTCCCCTTGAAGGGGAAGGAGTATTCCGGTTCTAAATAGATATTTAGCGCGGTGAACATTCCCTCCCCTTCAAGGGGAGGGCTAGGGTGGGGATGGGTTGTGAACAGATAAACGAGTAAAAAATAATCAGGACAAAACCATGACAACACAAATTAAGCCAAACAGCCTGACGATAGCAGGCAAAACTTATAATTCCCGGCTCTTAGTCGGCAGTGGCAAATACAAAGACTTAGACCAAACCAGATTAGCCACCGAAGCCAGTGGTGCAGAAATCATCACGGTTGCCATTCGCCGCGTGAACATTGGTCAAGATCCCAATGCACCGAGTCTGCTTGATGTGGTACCTATGTCGAAATACACAATCCTGCCAAACACGGCAGGCTGTTACAACGCCAAGGATGCGATTTACACGTTGCAATTAGGTCGTGAACTTCTCGGTGGTCATAAACTGTGTAAGCTCGAAGTCTTGGGTGATGAGAAAACCTTGTTCCCGAATATGCCAGAGACTTTAGAAGCGGCGAAAATTTTGGTGAAAGATGGTTTCGATGTCATGGTGTATTGCAGCGATGATCCGATACAAGCGCGTATGTTGGAAGACATCGGTTGCGTCGCAGTGATGCCGCTCGCATCTTTGATTGGTTCTGGCATGGGTATTTTAAATCCCTGGAATCTTTCTCTGATTATCGAGCAAGCCAACGTGCCTATTATCGTTGACGCTGGGGTTGGTACCGCATCGGATGCGGCGATTGCGATGGAACTTGGTTGTGATGGTGTTTTGATGAATACGGCGATTGCTGGAGCGAGAGATCCGATTCGTATGGCACGCGCGATGGGTTTGGCTGTGGAGGCAGGATATGAAGCATTTTTGGCGGGGCGGATTCCTAAAAAATTCACAGCGTCAGCTTCCTCACCGATGGCAGGTCGGGTCGCGTGAAGCCGGGCGTCACGACGGCACAGCGCCCCTGTGTTTTGGTATTTGCCGGACATGATCCTAGTGGTGGTGCCGGTATTCAAGCCGACATCGAAGCGATCGCGGCACAGGGCGCGCATGCGCTGACTGTGGTCACCAGTTTGACGGTGCAGGACAATAACCAAGTGTATGCGGTGCATCCGGTTGCGCCAGACATTGTTTTGGCTCAGGCTCAAAATTTGATCAAACATTTCGCGGTGAACGTAGTGAAACTGGGCATCGCCGGCAGTGTACAAAATGCCTTGGTAATCGCGTTGTTAATTGCACAATTGCGATCGAACAATCCCGATTTGTCAGTGGTATTAGATCCAGTTCTGAGCAGTGGACATGGACATAAACTGGCTTTGGATGATGCGGTACTTGCGTTAGCACCGCTGTTGGAAGTGGCGACCTTGATTACGCCCAACTTGCCGGAAGTGGTGCGGCTGGCAGCGCATGGTCATACTGCCGCTCAGCAGGCGATTTCTCTGTTGGGCGGATCATGCCGCGATGTTTTGCTCAAAGGTGGACATGGACAGGATCAGCAAGTCTGCAATCGTTGGTTTAGTCAGCGTGCTGAGTTGTCTGAATTTGCTTGGCATTGGCCTCGATTGACCTCCGAATTTCATGGTAGCGGTTGCACATTGGCGGCAGCGATAGCAGGGCAATTAGCTTGTGGGAACAGTATGGAGAAGAGTTTACATGCAGCGCAAATTTACACTCAGCTTAGCCTGCAACAGGCGTATCTAATTGCAGCCGGACAGTTAATTCCACAACGCCACTTCGTAACATCGGGACGACATTCATTTGAAAGCGACGAAAGGGAAACAATAAGATGAAAACAACGATGACACCTCAATATGATTTGCGAGGTTTATATTTGATCACGCCAAATTGGGATGATACCGGGCGTTTGTTGGCGCAAACAGAATTGGCTTTGCAGGCAGGCGTTAGTCTGCTGCAATATCGGCACAAAACGGCCTCAAAGGAATTGCGACAGACCCAAGCAAAAAAATTGCATGAATTATGTCGCCAGTATGACGTTCCTTTGATAATTAACGATCATATTTATTTGTGCCTGGATTTGAATGCGGAGGGGATTCATGTTGGCGGTACTGATATTTCCGTAGCGCAAGCGCGTGCTTTAGTTGGTTCGGAGAAAATTGTCGGCGCATCATGTTATGGTGATCTACAACTGGCGCGCGACGCGCAGCGAACAGGCGCTAGTTATGTCGCGTTTGGTGGATTTTATCCATCATTAGTGAAACAATATCCAGTAACGACCAACTCAGACATTATTGTTGCTGCAAAGAACGAAATAACACTGCCAGTAGTGGTGATTGGCGGGATGAATGTAGCGTTGGCTAGACCTTTAGTGCAACGTGGTGCAGATATGGTGGCGGCAATTAGCAGTGTGTATAACACTACCAGTCCTGACGATGCTTGCAAGGAACTTGTTGCTCTATTTCAATAATGATCTGTCATAATTTCGTTTCTTGTTGTGTAAAGAACGCAAAAGCTTTGCATCGCTCTGTTTCGATTCGTTTATGACAGCGTTTTGATCGCGTTTCCCTTATTTGTTTGCACACTTTATTGTATGATTTGGGCACTGATTGTCAAAATCAAACTCAGGTTACCAGATGACTCAAGCTACTCCTATGACGCCTGCTGCAAATAGCATTCGTCGTTTTGTTTTAGAAATGCGCGGTTTTTCAGATGCAGAAAAAAATATGCTGGCATCGACTTTCCGTCTCACCGGACGGCGTGAAATATCTTACGTTGAACCCACGGATGGTGAAAGTAGAACCGACATCTATTTAATCAATGCCGATAACCCTGATGCCTTAAATGAATTGCTTAAACGGAATATAGGCGCACCCAATGCACATTCACCAGCGGTGGTGATAGGGCGGGTGCCAGTAGAGACACCTTGGCCATTTGTTGCTAAACCTATTCATTGGATGCGTTTATTTGAAAATCTCGATGGTGAGATGCAACGGGCATTACGTGAACGTAGCGCGCGTAATAGTGTCCTCGAAAATTGGGATGGCGCAACTTTGCGTCGTTCTTCAGATCAAAAAAACACGACTAGTCTAGACGTCGTCGAAACACCAGCGCGCGAAACAGTATTGGTCGTCGATGATAGTGCGACTGTGCGTGCTTTTATGCGTATTAAGTTATCGCCTTTTCAATTTGATGTCGATTTCGCTGAAACAGGTGAGCAAGCGGTTGAAAAGGCGATTGCAAAAGCGGCTGCTGATAAACCCTACAACTGTATTTTTCTCGACATTATGATGCCGGGTATTGATGGCTATGAGGTTTGCAAGCAAATCAAATCCAATAGCAACACCAAGCAGTCAGCGGTGGTCATGTTGACTAGTAAATCTTCCATCATCGACAAATTGCGGGCGAATTGGTCTGGTTGTGATGCGTTCTTGAGTAAGCCAGTGGGTGAAGATGACCTGCTTGCTACGATCGCTAAATTTTTACCAAGTGCCCGTGAAAGTCGCAAGGATTGATGTTTTCCTTCCTAAAGTAGATAGCGAGTTCATGACATAGTCTGAACTCGCTGTTTTATCCCTTCCTTTTACCAAATTTTAACTTCGTCCATTTTTGGGACGATTTTTTTCTGCCAGTTGTTTACTAAACCAGATAAACAAGGCTGTCATTAACTACTTCAATTGACCTCAATTTTGATCTCAGTTTAAGATCATTCAGAATTCTCCTTAGCTTACTTAATTTGAGTGAGGCTGAATAAGACTGGGACTCCTTCTTTTCTTTCCTGTTTATTAAACTCTCCGAAGATCTCCAGATTTCCGGATTATTACTGGCTTCTAGAATGCACCTATGAGCGTCACTATCCGCGATCTGGCAAAGGCGACGGGCCTGTCCTTGGGCACAATTTCGCGCGCCTTGAAGAATCAGGGCGGCTTAACTGAGTTGACTCGTACGCGCGTGTTTAATACCGCACGAGAAATGGGTTATGACTTATCCAAGTTGAAAGTCGGACGCATACGGCGTATCGCCTTTTTGCTGCATCGCCAGCACAATACTTTATCTAGTAGTCCTTTCTTTTCACCGGTATTGCATGGTGCTGAAGCCGCTTGTCGTGAAGAAGGGATTGCTTTGTCGTTTGTCGCAGTGGGTCCAGCCGAGCCGGTGATGGAGCAAATCCGAGTACATCAACCTGACGCTATTTTGTGCGCAGGTTTTTTTGAACCGGAATTGCTACATGCGATACGAGCTTCAGGCAAACCTATGGTGCTGATCGATATGCAATTGCTAGGCTACACGTCGATTAATCCAGATAACCGATTAGGTGGTTATCTTGCGACCCGCCATCTGATCAAGGCGGGACGCAAGCGTATCGCGATGTTGAGCGGCCCTGCTGCCCATTACAGCATACAAGAGCGTGCGCATGGTTTTCGTAAAGCCTTGTTTGACGCCAAAATACTCGCCAATCCCGACCTGGAAATCGCGATCCCACATCACGCCAATGAAGAAGCCAGTGTAAAACGCGCGATGTTAAGCCTGTTGGCGATGACGCAGCCACCCGATGCAGTGTTTTGTTACAACGACAGTACCGCATTGACCGCGATGCAGACTTGCTTAGAGGCAGGTTTGAAAGTGCCACATGATATTGCGCTTATTGGCTTTGATGATATCAGCGCTGCACCGCGCGCTAATCCTCCTTTGAGCAGCATACACGTCGATAAAGAAGCCTTGGGCGCAGAAGGCGTGGAATTGTTACTGCGAAAAACACAGGATGAAGTCATCGAGAAGATACTTGCTGTGCAATTGATCGTGCGTGAGAGTAGTACTGACGAATTGTAATTCTGATTCACAAAAAAAGAGAAAGAAAACCATGGCTAGCTTATTGTCACGTTTAAACAAGAAAAACTCATTTTTACGAAATTTTATGTCGACCAACTCAGTAAACAAAGTAACGCTCGCGTTGAGTTTGTTTTTAAGTCTAAGTCCAGGTCTAGGTGTTTCCTCTGCAAACGCGGCCGACAAGAATAGCCCCGCGGCGGCAGTCAATGTTTTCATTGGAACCGGGGGCGATGGGCATACTTTTCCAGGCGCAACACGCCCATTTGGCATGGTCCAATTAAGTCCAGATACACAAGTACGTCACTTCAAACAAAGTTATCCCTGGGCGGCGGGTTATCGCTATGAGGATGATTCGATACTTGGTTTCTCTCACACCCATTTTTCTGGCACAGGGCATTCGGATTTAGGCGATGTCTTGTTGATGCCTTATAGCGGCGAAACCAAACTAGAACCTGGCTACCCTGAGCGCGCCTACAGTGGATATCGTTCTCGTTTCAGTCACCAGCAAGAACAAGCAGAACCTGGTTATTACGCAGTGAAATTATTAGATCATGAGATCAACGTGGAGCTGACCGCCAGCGAACGCGTAGGTTTGCATCGCTACCGTTTTGCAAAAAATTCAGAAGCAAAATTGATCGTCGATTTGCGTAGTAGTATCTATGACTACAAAACCAAAAATTTGTGGTCGAGCATGCGAGTACGTGGCAATACCTTAGTCACCGGTATGCGTGAAACACGTGGCTGGGCGGCAGGGCGACAAGTGTATTTTGCCATGCAGTTTTCACGACCTTTCGTCAGCAGAGAAATCCATAACCGTGAAGACGCGATTGAATATCGCGGCTTTGCTGGTCCAGGTGCAGGTGCTAAAGATAAAGTAAGAATTGAAGGCAAAGCGATTGTGGCGGCCTTTGATTTCGGTACGCCAGATGATCAAAGCTTGATGGTGAAAGTGGCGATTTCTGCTGTCAGTGAAGAAGGGGCAATAGCCAATCTGAGCGAAATGAAAGATTGGGATTTTGCAGCAGAGCGCAACAAAGCGAGTCAGGCATGGAATGAAGCGCTGTCTGCTGTCACCATTGAAGCGAAACCCGAAATGCGTACCATGGCTTATACAGCGCTTTATCACAGTATGATGGGGCCTAGTTTATTTATGGATATCGATGGACGCTATCGCGGCCCTGATAATCAAGTACATCAAGCTGATGGTTTCCGCTTTCATTCTACTTTTTCCTTATGGGATACTTATCGCGCATTGCATCCTTTGCTAACCTTAATACAACCTGAGGCACGCAACGCGGATTTTGTAAAATCATTGATCGCTTCCCAGAAAATTAGTCCTGAGGGTATTTTGCCCGTATGGCAATTTCATGGTTTAGAAACCTGGTGCATGATTGGTTATCACGCGGTACCAGTGATCGCAGACGCTTATATGAAAGGGATTAAAGGGTTTGATGCCGAGGCTGCTCTGAATGCTACGGTTAAAAGTGCGGAGTACGGTCCTTATGGCGGCTTGCAGCACTACATGAAATTCGGCTATGTGCCGACTGACCTAGAACCGGAAGCTGCTTCCAAAACGGTAGAGTATGCCTTCGATGACTGGACGATCGCTCGCATGGCAGAGAAAATGGGTAAGGCTGATATCGCGAAAAAATTCTATGCGCGCGCGCAATACTACCGCAATGTATTTGACACCAAAACAGGTTTCATACGTGCCCGTAAATCGAATGGCGAATTTCGTGTTCCTTTCGATCCTACCGTGTCAAATTTCGGCAGCGATTATACCGAAGGCAGCGCCTGGCAATATTCCTGGTATATGCCGCACGATAACGCAGGTTTGATCTCTATGCTAGGCGGCGATGCGGCAGCTACCTCCAAGATCGATCAAGTTTTTGACGCCAAAGTGGATGAAAAAGTGTATGCGCATATGGAAGATATTTCGGGACTGATTGGACACTATGCCCATGGTAACGAACCTTCACATCATGTTGCCTATCTCTACAATTATTTCGGCGCGCCATGGAAGACGCAACAGCGTTTGCAGCAAATTGTCGATAGCCAATACCACGCTAAACCTGACGGCTTATCGGGTAATGACGATCTCGGTCAAATGTCAGCATGGTTGGCATTCACCAGCTTTGGTTTTTATCCGGTTGCGCCAGGCAGCAATGAATACATCATTGGACGCCCGTTTTTGGATAAAACTATATTGAATTTACCCAATGGGAAAAAATTCATCATACGCGCAGATCATTTGAGTAAGGCTAATATGTATGTTGGTGGCGTTATGCTGAACGGCAAAACACTAGACAAAAATTATTTAACGCACGAGCAAATTACGGCGGGCGGAGAATTGATTTTTACGATGCAAGCGCAACCGAATAAGAAGTGGGGTAGTAGTAAAGAGGCGCGCCCTTATACACAAACTCAGTACCAGTGAAGTAGTTTGGAATAGCTTTTTTGCTTGTCGTTTAGGAAGCCAAGAGACAATGCCTTGTTGCGTCGCTGAATATGCGCTATGGTGTAACGGCGCAGAGAGAGAATTTACTTATCGCGCATTCTCTCTCATTCAAATGCTTACTTTTCTGGAGATGGACGATGATGGTGAAGACGCTGCTGGCTTCTTGTATTGCTTCTGGTTTTTTATTGTTGAGTGGGGCAGTATTCAGTGACACTGCTATGGCCGCCGATTCTGAGTTAAAACTGGCGATCGCCAAAAACTATAATGCTCAGCTCAAACCCTTGTTTGAGTATTTTCATCAAAATCCTGAGCTGTCCTTCATGGAAGTTAATACCTCGGCACGTCTTGCAAAAGAGCTGCGTGCCGCTGGTTTTGAAGTCACCGAAGGCGTAGGAAAAACGGGCGTCGTTGCGATGCTCAAAAACGGTCCCGGCCCTTTAGTCATGATGCGTGCGGACATGGATGGTTTGCCATTAGAAGAAAAATCGGGTTTGCCTTATGCATCGAAAGTGCAGCAAAAAGATCCTGATGGTAAATTGCAAAACGTCATGCATGCCTGCGGTCATGATGTGCACATCACGAGTTTAGTCGGCACGGCAATACAAATGGCGGCGCGTAAAAATCAATGGTCAGGTACTTTGATGCTAGTCGGTCAGCCTGCGGAAGAGCGCGTCGGCGGTGCTGCGTTGATGATGAAAGATCAGATCTGGAAACGCTTTGGTCAACCCAAATATGCCTTAGCATTCCATGTTGATTCTGGATCGGAAGCGGGCAAGATTAGCGCTGAAGAAGGTTCGCCGTATTCTGGTGTTGATACGGTAGAAATTGTCGTGCATGGTGTTGGTACTCATGGCGCCTATCCGCATTTGGGCAAAGACCCAGTTGTAATCGGTGCGCAAATAGTGATGGCGCTGCAAACCATTGTGACTCGCGAAGTTGCGCCGCGTGAGCCTGCTGTGATCACGGTTGGCTCCTTCCATGCAGGTACCAAATCCAATATTATTTCTGACCAGGCAAAACTACAATTGAGCGTGCGCAGCGAGAGTAAAGAAACGCGCGCATTGTTACTGTCAGCGATTAAGCGTGTCGCGATCAATACTGGGCGTGCCGCAGGCTTGCCAGAAAATTTACTACCTGAAGTGACCGAGGTTGATACCCCGACACCGCCAACGCTCAATGATATTCCCTTAACTCAACGCTTGAAAAAAGTGTGGACAGACAAACTCGGCAAAGACGCTTTCGCTGTGCCGAAAATGCGTGACGGCATGGGGGCGGAAGATTTCCCCTTCTTCGTCAGTGATCCGTATATTCCTAGCGTGTATTTCTCCATAGGCGGTACGCCTAAAGAAGACTTTGAAATTGAGAAAAAAGGTGGTGCCGCAGTGCCTGGTCACCACAGTCCGATTTTTAAAATAACGCCAGAGCCTGCGGTTCGAGCTGGTGTGGAAGCGACTGTGATTGCTTTGTTGGATTTGATGAAGAAGTAGTCTTGGTATTCTGTTTCGTGATAAAGATTAAAGCCGCTTTTTAGCGGCTTCTTTATTGGTTTTTCGTCTGCTTTGACTGATTTTTTTCTGTGCTACCAAGACTTGCCACGAATAGCCTCCACACGCGCCCAAACTTCAGGGCTGCCGCTTTTCCAAACACCACCAAGCGAATGTTTGAAATCGGGATTCCTACTTGCCTCCAAAACAATTCGATCTATGAAGTCTCCTCCATGATCTTTAATTAAGTCTTCTAAAGGCCCGGCAGACAACACTCCAATGACTTCATCCTCAGGTTTTCGCCGTAAGATGTCCAAAATGGCTTTCCAGCAAATTTCTGGTTCATCAGACATGAGGTCAAAGAATTTTAGAACTGCCCAGAACAAAGGATGATCCTCTCTCCGTCTCTCGGATTCTGGGGCGCTTTGATACATGATGTAAGCAACTACCCATTCGTCGAATTCACTTGGCGTCATTGAGCACATAAATTAATCTAACCAACTTCATCCAACATCGCATCACCCAAGTGTTCAATAGCGCCCCAACTGATCAGCGTTAGTCGTCCATCACGGAATTCAAAACGATTAATGCTCGCGTTGAAAATCGTAATCGTGCGCTCGGCGTTTAGTGGTAGATTCATCGCTGCGCGATAGGCGCATTCGAGTACTCCGCCGTGGGCGACTAAGGCGATTTTTTGACCCGCGAATTGTTCTGCGTAGTGAGCAATGCAGTCGAACGTTCGCTGCTGAAATTCGCGTATGCTTTCGCCGATATTCTTGCTGTCATCATGTTTCGGTGGAAAATGAAAATCAGGATCGCGCAGACGCCAGTGCGCGTATTCTTCGGGGTAAATTTCTGGTAATTCGCTATACAACTTACCTTCAAAATCACCAAAGCAACGCTCACGTAATGCGGCATCAATGCGTGTTGGCAAACCTTGCAGTCTAGCGATTTCACCTGCGGTTTGTATGGCGCGTTGTAAGTCGCTGGAGATAATCGCAGCAAGTTTTTCTTGCTGCAAACCTGCGGCCAAGGCTTTTGCTTGACGACGTCCTTCTGCATTTAAGGGAATATCCAAATGCCCCTGCAATTTGCGCACAGCATTCCAGGCGGTTTCGCCGTGGCGTATTAATAGAATTTCGGTCACGCTGATTTTTCTGCTTTTGATTTGGTTTGTAGCCAGAAGGTCACCGGGCCATCGTTGGTGAGCGAAACTTGCATGTCCGCGCCAAATTGGCCGGTCTCGACCAAAGCATGTTTGCTGCGTGCCTGCGCAACAAAATAGTCAAATAATTGCTTACCCAATTCAGGCGGTGCGGCCGGTGTGAATGAGGGACGGGTGCCGGATTGCGTGTCGGCTGCCAGTGTGAACTGCGGCACCAACAACAAGCCACCTTGCACGTCAGTGACACTGCGATTCATTTTGCCAGCTTCATCGGAAAATACACGATAGCTGAGCAATTTGGTCAGTAATTGCTCAGCATCTTTTTCTGTGTCATGGCGTTCAGCGCAAACCAGCACCATCAAACCCGCATTGATAGCACCTATCGTTGCACCCTCTACGACAACACTGGCTTGCGTAACTCTTTGCAGTAAAGCGATCATGCGGTCAACGTTACTTTGGCAAATTTACGCTTACCGACTTGCAGTACCACCGTGCCTGCTTGCACTTGTAATTGCTTATCGCTGATGACCGCGCCATCAATCCGCACGCCACCTTGATCGACCATACGCATCGCTTCAGACGTGGATGCGCACAAATTCGCTTGCTTTAATAGTTGTGCGATACCGACGGGTGCGCCGCTCAAGCTGATTTCGGCGATGTCATCTGGAATCCCACCTTTAGAGCGATTGACGAAATCCGCTAAGGCATCTTCTGCTGCTTGTTTGCTGTGGAAGCGCGTAACGATTTCTTGGGCGATGGCGACTTTGATATCGCGTGGATTTTGTCCTTCTGCGACGGATTTTTTGTACTGAGCAATTTGTTCCAAAGAGCAGAACGAGAGCAAATCATAGTAACGCCACATCATTTCGTCAGAAATACTCATGACTTTGGCGAACATGGTATTTGCTGGCTCGGTAATCGCGATGTAGTTATTTTTGGACTTAGACATCTTTTCGACGCCATCCAGACCTTCTAATAAAGGCATAGTCAAAATGCATTGCGGCTCTTGACCGTAGTCTTTTTGCAGTTCACGTCCGACTAGTAGGTTGAATTTTTGATCAGTACCACCGAGTTCCAGATCCGAATGCAAAGCCACGGAATCATAACCTTGCATTAATGGATATAAAAATTCATGCACAGAAATCGGCGTGCCTGCTTTAAAGCGCTTCGTGAAATCATCACGCTCCATCATGCGCGCTACCGTGTATTTAGAAGACAATTGAATCAAGCCACGGGAACCGAGTGGATCGCACCATTCTGAGTTATAACGGATTTCAGTTTTACTGGCATCTAAGACTAAAGACGCTTGTTTGAAGTAAGTCTGGGCATTGGCTTCAATCTGTTCGCGCGTCAATGGTGGACGCGTTGCATTACGGCCAGACGGATCGCCAATCATAGACGTGAAGTCACCGATCAGGAAAATCACAGTGTGTCCCAAATCTTGTAGCTGGCGCATTTTGTTCAAGACCACGGTGTGACCGAGATGCAAATCGGGGGCTGTAGGATCAAGTCCTAGTTTGATACGTAATGGCTTACCCGATTTTTCACTGCGCGCGAGTTTCTGCGCGAATTCAGATTCAATTAAGAGCTCATCGACGCCACGTTTGGTGACGGCTAATGCATGTTGCACTGCATCAGAAAGAGGCAAGAGGGCGGTGGCGCCTGGCGCTTTGTCAATTTGTTGTGGCGAAGTCATGGTGATATTTGTTAATAAAATTTACTAATTAAGTATGCTAATAAATGAATGAATTTGGATGTAGATCAAAAAGTTTTGTAACAGCGCTAGCGAAAAAAGTGTGCTCCTCGCATAATCGTCAGCTTGCATTATTCGCCATTTGCTTTACAATCAGGCGACTAATTTTCGCCCCGCTTCAAGATAACAAAAAAATAAAAGAAGTGGGTTTTCAAACATTCTGTTTGGTGTCAGATGGTAGATCCTGACAGCGAAACATCAATTTTAACTTATTGCATGCGATTATCCGATAATTTCCGTCATCTAGCTGCAACTACGAAAGTTAAAGCCCAATCACTTGTCAAAGAAAGCATCGCTAATGTGCGCAGTATGCGTGCATCGCGTGTCATTTCTTTTTCCGCTTTATTCTTCGCAGTATGTGCCGTAGGCGCCGTAGGCGTTGCCCCTTTAGCTCCCGACGCTTCTAATTTACCTGTCAAAACAATCACTCAAGAATTGGTATTGCCGTCTTTGGATGAGCAAATCTCCCAGATCGTTTTGCAACAACAGCATTATGTTAAAGAAGAAAAAATTCAACGTGGCGACACTTTGGCTTCTTTAATGCAACGACTTGGTGTCGATGATGTTAATGCTACTAATTTCTTAAAGGCTGATCCTATTGCACGTGGTGTTCTGCAAGCACGTGCCGGAAAGTCTATCCGTGTGAAGACCACAGACGAAGGTACTTTGGAATGGTTGCGCGTTGGTCTTGATGGCGGTGACAAAGGCGGTAAGACTTTGCTGGTATCGCGCGATGAACGCAATACTTTTAAGGCTGCTGAAATTGCCGAGCAATTAGAGCGTCGTATAGAAATGCGGTCTGGCGATATTCAATCTTCTTTGTTCGTGGCGACCGATAAGGCTTTGATTCCATCTTCAGTCGCGGATCAAATTATTAAAATGTTTGAAACGAATATTGATTTTCGTAAATTGCAGCGCGGTGATTACTTTAACGTGGTGTACGAAACTTTTTGGCAAAATGGCGAAATGGTAAAAACGGGTCGCTTGTTGTCAGGTGAATTTAAAAATTCTGATAAATTGTTTCAGGCAGTTTGGTTCGACGAAGGTGCTGGCGAAGGCGGCTACTACAGCTTCGATGGCAAATCTCTGAAAAAAGCCTTCTTGAAATCGCCTTTGGAATTCTCCCGTGTCTCTTCTGGTTTCGCGATGCGCGTTCATCCTATTTCAGGTAAATGGAAACGTCATACGGGTATCGACTTTGCCGCGGCTAGCGGTACTCCAATTCGCGCCTCGGCGGATGGCACGATTGATCACGCCGGCCCGCAAGGTGGTTACGGCAATATGGTCATCATCAAACATTGGAATGGCTATAGTACAGCCTATGCACACATGAGTCGCTTTGCACCGGGCGCTCGCAAAGGGACTCGCGTAACACAAGGACAAGTGATTGGTTATGTCGGATCCACGGGCTGGTCAACGGGCCCCCATTTGCACTACGAATTCCGCGTGAACAATGAACCACGTGATCCAAATACGATTAGCGTGCAAAGCGCCGCGGCCTTAGCTTCACATGAGTTGCCACGATTTAAAGTGGTGGCTGCTGATATGGCGCATCGTTTTGATTTATTACGCCCAGAGCGCAATTCAGCTGGCAATGCAGCACGTATTGCGGCACGTTAAATGCCTGATGATAATTCCTAAAATCAGCCGAACCTAGTTCGGCTTTTTTATTCTTAAAATTCATTTTTACAAAAACATGGAAAACAAATCTTCTACGTTTATCGGCCTGATGTCGGGCACCAGTCTTGATGGGGTCGATGGTGTTCTGGTGCGTTTCTGTGATAACGAAACTGAAGTTTTGCAGATGCAAGCGAGCGCCCATCAGAGTTTTTCACCCGAGCTCAAGCAGCAGGCACTGGCTTTGCAACAAGCGGGTGATAACGAAATCGAGCGTGAGGCTTTGTTGGCAAACGCTTTGGTGGGTGTGTATGCCGATTGTGTTTCAAAATTATTGAGCGCTGCAAGCTGCGAAGCGAGTCAGATACAAGCGATTGGTGTGCACGGTCAAACCATACGACATCGTCCAGACTTAGGGTTTACGCGACAAACGAATAATCCGGCCTTGCTCGCTGAACTTACAGGTATTGACGTCATCGCCGATTTTCGTAGCCGTGATATTGCTGCAGGTGGGCACGGTGCGCCATTGGTACCCGCATTTCATAGAGCGATGTTCGGCCATGAAGGCCATTGCCGTGTGGTGGTGAACATCGGTGGTATCAGCAATATTAGTATTCTGCAAGCAAATGGGCAGACTACGGGTTTTGATACTGGCCCTGGTAATGTATTGATGGATGCCTGGATACACCAGCATCAAGGCTTAGCATACGATGATAGTGGGACTTGGGCGGCACAAGGGCAATTCCATACGGCGTTCTTAGAGCTACTATGCCAAGAGGCTTATCTGCAAAAAACGCCGCCGAAAAGCACAGGGCGTGATTTGTTTCATTTGGCTTGGCTGAAAGAAAAATTGGCGGTATTCCCTGATATGAGCGCGGTCGATGTGCAAGCGAGCTTGTGTGCTTTCACCGCGAAGACGATTGCTGATGCCATACAAAGTTATGCGCCTGATTGTGAAGCCGTCTATGTGTGTGGCGGTGGTGCTTATAACAATACTTTGATGCGCATGCTAAAAGAGTTGTTGGGTAGTGTACATTTAGATAGTACGGATAGTCTAGGAATCGCGGCGAATCATGTGGAAGCATTGGCATTTGCCTGGCTGGCACAGCGTTTTCATTTACGCCTTGCCGGAAATTTAAGTGACGTGACCGGTGCGCAAGGTGAACGTATTCTGGGTGCTTTGTATCCGGCGTGATTGAGTCAGACGTCGTTTAATTTATAAAGCGGTTTGTATAAGGTAAATTTTATGAATAAGTTCGTCTATATTGCCGATCCTATGTGTTCATGGTGTTATGGATTCGGTCCGGAACTGCGCCAGTTTTTGCAGGCTCACCCTGATGCAGAATTAGACATTATTTTGGGCGGCTTGCGTGCGTACAATCGTCAAATAATGGATGACGGACAACGCGAAATGATTCTGGAGCACTGGCATAAAGTACAGCAAGTGAGTGGTCTGCCTTTTGATATGACGGGCCTAAATCGTAGCGATTTTGTGTACGATACCGAGCCAGTGTGCCGTGCTGTAGTAACGGCAAAAATAGTGGCAGAAGACATGCCGAACATGGCGATATTTGATGTATTTCAAGCCTTGCAGCATGCATTTTATGCGGATGCGCGAGATGTGACCGATGAAAAAGTGTTGGCAGAAGTCGCCAGTCGCGCTTTGAATGCGTTTGATGGTGGTGATAGTTTTGACTATGATAGCTTCTACGAAGTATTGACCGCGCCACCAACACGCGATGAAACTCGTCAGCACTTTGAACAGGTGCAACGTTGGGGCGTACGTGGTTATCCAGTCCTGTTGGCAGTGAAAAGTGATGGCCTGCATATGCTGAGCTCCGGCTATACCAAGTCCGCGAATTTGCAAGAGGCTTTTCAACAATTAGCGAAGTAAACATTTAAGAATAGACGAATAAAATGATAAGTCCGCGTCTGCAAATTGCACCCAATGGTCCAGAATTTTCCCGCATCGTACTTGGTCTGTGGCGTTTATCGTCATGGCAGATGAGTCCAGCGCAGTGCGCAGAATTCCTGCAAGCGGCATTAGACTTGGGTATTACCACCATAGATCAGGCCGATATCTACGGCGATTACACTAGTGAGACTTTGCTCGGTGAAGCATTCGCGCATGCACCGTCTTTGCGCCAACATTTTCAAATCGTGACGAAATGCGGGATACAGTTTCCTGCGACTTTGCGCCCAGCGCAAACCTCGCATATTTATAACACCACAGGTCAACACATCATTACATCGGCTGAAACCTCTTTGCGCAGTATGCAAATTGAGACGATTGATTTATTGTTGATCCACAGGCCCGATCCTTTGATGGATGCTGATGAAGTTGCCGCTGCATTCACACGTCTGCACGAGAGCGGTAAGGTGAAATATTTCGGGGTATCAAATTTTACGAATGCCCAATTTGAATTAATGCATTCTCGCTTTCCTTTAGTGACTAATCAGGTCGAGTGTTCCTTGATGCAAATGGCGCCGATTGACGACGGTAGTTTTGATTTGGCTCAGCGTTTGCGTTTCGCACCTATGATATGGTCAGCGCTTGCCGGTGGTGCTTTGTTTAGTGATCGTGGTGAAGTTGCGCAACGAATTCGTGCCTGTCTTGAGCAAATAGCGGTGCAACTTGATGTGACTACTTCTTGTGTTGCACTGGCGTGGATATTAAATCTACCGAGTCGACCACTGGTTTTGACAGGCTCAAGCCGGGTATCCGTTTTGGAAGAAGCAGTACAAGCCGCGCAACTGCGTTTGTCACGTGAACATTGGTTTGATCTGTGGCGCGCGGCAAAAGGTTTTGACATACCCTAAAAAGCATTTCTGATTATTAGAAAACACTTTTCAGCAAGAAGGAAACAGCGTATAAAAGAGCACTGGTGCAGCAATACTACCTCATCCCGTTTATTTAGCTTGGTTGTCGCTTTGTGGTGACTCAATGATGTCTTAGTGACGTTTCATTGGAGGCTTAATTTAGGAGCTTAGTAATTGAAAATCGTTCGATTTTATTTACGCCGCTTTTTACGGGCTCAGCGTTTACCAACAAAAGACCTGCAACTGTGGCGCGACGAAATGCTGTCGGCGATTTTATTGGTCACGTTGTGTCTCGGGGCGCTGACTGCTGTTCCGAGTATCTTGCTGGCAATTCGAGATCAGTTATATTCGATTGTTTTGATTGACGTGCTGGCGATCGTTTGGCTTTTCACTTTGTGGCGCTGGCGTAGTTTGAGCTTCCTTGCCCGTAGCTGGAATTTTCTCCTTATTGTTTATTTGGTTGGCGTGTTTTTCCTCGTGAAAGTGGGACCCGTCAGTCAAATTTATTTGCTGGCAGTTCCTGTACTCACTTCTTTGCTACTTGGATTGCGCCCGGCAATCGCAGTTTTAGTGGTGAATGCGCTCACCTTGCTGGCCGTAGGCTATTTCGCTGACATCGACTTGCAATTAGATCGTTATCATGACCGACCGTTTTTGCGTTGGATCATCATTAGTTTAAATTTCACTTTTATTAGCTCCGTTATTACGATTACTTGCGGCGTTCTTCTGCGTCGGTTGGAAGAGTCGTTACGGAAGCAAATGGAGATTAGCCATTCTCTAAAAGTTGAGCAAAAGTCGCTGCGTAAAGCCAATGAAGAATTACGTTTGATCTCGGCAGCAGTCGAGAACTTAAATGATATGGTGATGATCACGGATAATGACTTAAGTGCTGATGGTCCGAAGTTAGTGTTTGTGAATAGAGCATTCGAGCGCATTAGTGGGTTCGAAAGAGATCAGGTACTGGGGAAAAATTTTGATATCTTGTACGGGGAAAATTCTGATTCGCATGAAATTACTCGAATTCATAGCGCCATGCGTAGCCAGCAAGCGATTCATTCCGAGATCATTAGTTACAATAAGGCAGGCAAAGAGTTTTGGCTAGAAGTTGACATACAACCCATCAACAATAGTGCTGGCGTATGCAGTAATTTTGTAGCGATAGAGCGTGATGTTTCTGAGCGTAAAAAAGCGGAGTTTGATATTTATCGCTTGGCTTTTTTTGATGTTTTAACAGGATTGCCGAACCGACGCTTATTACGGGACCGTATGGGCGTATTGCTCGCCAGTGCGCAACGTACCGGGCATTTTGGCGCGGTGTTTTTTATCGATCTTGATCACTTTAAAACGATCAACGACGCGCGCGGACATGCCACTGGTGATGTGCTATTGATTGAGGTGGCTAAACGCTTGTCTGGCATCTTACGAGAAGTAGATACAGTAGCGCGAATTGGCGGTGACGAGTTCGTTGTCCTTGTTGATAATCTGGATAATCATATAGAATTGGCCAGCACGCTGGCATTATCTGTAGCCGATAAAATCCGGATTGGACTCGCGAAAGATTTTGAAATCGAAGGACAAACGTATAGCTCTAGTTGCAGTATAGGCGTTACGCTGTTGCCAAAAGCGGGACAGTCAGTGGATGATCTTCTGCGTGAGTCGGATACCGCGATGTATCGAGCAAAATCAGCAGGCAGGAATCAAATAGCCTTCTTCGAAGGCGCAATGCAAACTGAAGTTGAAGAGCGCCTGACTTTAGAACATGATTTGGCCAAAGCGCAGGATTTAGGTGAGTTGCAAATGGTCATGCAGGCGCAGGTCAATGAACTTGGTGTGCCAGTCGGTGCTGAATTATTGATGCGATGGCATAGTAAAGAACGCGGATCAGTTTCACCTGTTGTGTTTATTCCACTGGCGGAAGCGTCAGGCTTGATAGTCAGAATGGGTGATTGGGTGATTGCTCAAGCCTGCCAAATTGCCTTGCTTTTACGTAGCCATGGATGTGATTTCCCCTTGTCGGTTAACGTTAGTCCTAAGCAATTTAGACAAGTCGATTTTGTCGATAAAGTCGCTGCTGTTTTGGCGCAATATCAAGTGGACGGCTCCCAATTAATCTTTGAAGTGACCGAAGGTCTGTTCATTGATGATTTGCAAGAAACCATCGCCAGAATGTCCAAATTATCTGCACTTGGCATACGTTTTTCTATTGATGACTTTGGTACGGGGTTTTCCAGCTTGAACTATCTAAAACGCTTACCCCTGTATGAATTGAAAATCGATAAAAGTTTTGTGCAGGATGTTCCGGGAGATGCAAATGGCGCGGCTATAGTCGGATCTATTTTGTCGATGGCCAAGCAATTCGGATTGAGAGTCGTTGCAGAGGGCGTGGAAACCCAGGCTCAGGCCGACTATCTGATCGAAAACGGATGCGATTCATTGCAAGGATTTTTGTACTCACGCCCGATAGCTCCAAGCGCCTGGTTGGCTGCGAGAACTTGATGATTGCATCAGGTTTTCTGAGGTGCGTACTTTGTCGGCAGAACACACGTATAATTCTTGCTTATCTTATTGGCTGACCTATTTTCATTTATGGCATCGAACAATTCAAATAAATTAGTCTGGACAGTGTTGGTACTGAGTTTGGCATTGGTAATCGGTTTCTTTGCCTATCAATCAATAAGCGCCAAGCAAGCGGCACCTTCCCTTAGTTTTACTAATTTGAAGGGCAATAAAACCAGTACCCAGAGCCTACAAGGCAAAGTGTATATGGTGAACTTTTGGGCGACATCTTGTACTACCTGCGTCAAAGAAATGCCGCAGCTGATAGCGAGCTATGAAAAATTTCGTGCTCAGGGTTTAGAGTTTTTTGCCGTTGCCATGAGTTACGACCCGCCTAACTATGTACTTAATTTTACCGAAACACGTCAATTACCTTTTCAAGTTGTACTCGATGTTGAGGGTAAAATTGCGCAAGCATT
>CAUPNA010000013.1:0-45611 GCA_963512475.1 uncultured Undibacterium sp. | reverse complement strand
TAAATTCAGTCACAATAAAAAAGCCGGAGCAATCCGGCTTTTTTATTGTTCATTAAATTTAGCGCCCAGTAATTGATGCGACATTATCATGCCCACCTGCACCAAATAACTGCTCCTTCAATACACACAATTGATCACGCACTTTGGCGGCCTGTTCAAACTCCAGATTCTTGGCGTGATCTAGCATCAATTTCTCTAAGCGTTTGATCTCTTTACTGATCTGCTTTTCACTCATCGCTTCGTATTTCGCCTGCTCCTGAGCGACCATTAAATCATCGCGCGCTACTTGTGGGTTGTACACGCCGTCGATGATGTCTTTAATTTTCTTATTAATGCCTGTCGGCGTAATATTATTAGCTGCATTGAATGCAATCTGTTTGGCGCGACGGCGCTCGGTTTCATCGATCGCACGACGCATAGAATCGGTGACGCGATCTGCATACAAAATTGCCGTACCGTTTAAATTACGTGCTGCACGACCTATAGTTTGAATCAGGCTGCGTTCGGAACGTAAAAAACCTTCCTTATCCGCATCCAAAATCGCCACCAAAGATACTTCCGGCAAATCCAAGCCTTCACGTAATAAGTTAATCCCAACCAACACATCAAAAGCACCGAGACGTAAATCGCGCAAAATTTCAACGCGTTCCACAGTATCGATATCACTATGCAGATAGCGCACCTTGACACCGTTATCGCCTAAAAACTCAGTCAATTGCTCCGACATACGCTTGGTCAAAGTCGTCACCAAAACCCGTTCATTGAGCTTCACACGCAAGGTGATTTCATTCATCAAATCGTCGACTTGAGTCAAAGCTGGACGCACTTCTATGCGAGGATCAACCAATCCAGTCGGGCGCACCACTTGCTCAACGACTTGATCTGCGTGTTGTTTTTCGTAGTCTCCCGGCGTGGCAGAGACGAACACCGTTTGCCGCATTTTGCTTTCAAACTCTTCAAACTTTAATGGCCGGTTGTCTAGGGCAGAAGGCAGACGAAAACCATAATCAACCAAATTGGTTTTACGCGAGCGGTCACCGTTATACATGGCATTTAATTGCCCAGTCAGTACATGCGACTCATCTAAAAACATCAAAGCGTCAGCAGGTAAATAATCGACCAAGGTTGGTGGTGGATCGCCAGGTTTTGCGCCACTTAAATGACGTGAGTAATTTTCAATGCCTTTGGTAAAGCCAATCTCAGCCATCATTTCCAGATCAAAACGTGTACGCTGCTCGATGCGCTGCTCTTCAATCAATTTATTTTCACGACGATAAAATTCCAGACGCTCACGTAGTTCTATCTTGATCGTATCTATCGCTCGCAAAACGGTCTCGCGTGGCGTTACATAGTGTGAGCCAGGATAAACCGTAAAGCGTGGGATTTTTTGCTTAACACGCCCAGTTAAGGGATCGAATAAGGCGATGCTTTCAACTTCATCGTCAAACATTTCCAGGCGCACGGCCAATTCAGCATGCTCGGCGGGGAAAATATCAATCGTATCTCCACGCACCCGGAAAGTGCCGCGCCCAAAATCCACTTCATTGCGCGTATATTGCATCTGAATTAAACGTGCGATCACATCGCGTTGACTGAGTTTATCCTTGGTGCGCAAGGTCAAAATCATTTTATGATATTCGTTGGGATTACCAATACCGTAAATCGCTGAGACCGTCGCAACGATGATTACGTCACGCCGCTCCATCAAAGATTTAGTACACGACAATCGCATCTGCTCAATGTGTTCATTAATTGCCGAATCTTTTTCGATAAACAAGTCACGCTGCGGCACATAAGCTTCTGGCTGATAATAATCGTAGTAACTAACGAAGTACTCGACCGCGTTGCGTGGAAAGAATTCTTTAAACTCACTATACAACTGAGCAGCCAAAGTCTTATTTGGCGCAAAAATGATAGCGGGGCGACCGGTACGTGCAATGACATTGGCCATCGTATACGTTTTACCTGAGCCCGTTACACCCAGCAAAGTCTGAAAAAATAAACCGTCATTGATACCTTCCACCAATTGCGCAATCGCAGCTGGCTGATCACCTGCAGGTTCAAATATTTGACAGAGTTGAAATGGCGAATCAGGAAACGTAACGAACTTCGCTTCTACATCTTGCACAACGACAGAGAGTAAATCACTCATGGAAAAACCTTAGAAAAAGGCAACAGAAACAATATGCCAATAGCGAATTATCTTAACACGAGCTCGGATAAAGAGCTTTCAAGCAAAATAAGTAGAGGCCTGACAAAACAAGCAAAATAAATGCATCGATATCCATTGCAAAAATCAAAAAAGCCTCAATGAATTTCAATAGCAAACTCCACACATTATACTGTACATTCAATCAGTGAATAAATTAAGCTTCCATTAGGTATGTTGGCAATGTCGAACGGGCTACTCTGCCAACAATTCTGCCACGAACTCCAATCCCTCTAAGCGCTCTGCAATCACCTTCAAAATCACGATCATTGGCACACCGAGCAACATCCCCCAAACACCCCATAACCAGGCGCCAAATAAGAGACTGACAAAGACTGCAACGGAATTCATTTTGGCTATGCGACCAGTCATCCAAGTCGTGACCACCGTGCCGATCAAGCTGGCAATTCCTATCGTCAAACCTGCGACCAATAACAGCATTTGCAAGGACTCGAATTGCAAAAATGCAGCTAACCCTATCACTGCAATTGCAATTAAAGAGCCGAAGTAAGGCATGATGTGAAGCAAACCTGCGGCAACCGCCCAAGCACCCGCATTGTCCACACCGATCAAATGCAACATCAGCCACATGCACAAGGCCAACATGACATTCGTCACCAACAACATAAACATATAATTTTGAATTGAAGTATTAATCTCGTCCAAAATATGTACGGTGATCTTTTTTGATGCAAAGACGGACCTGTCAGCTTTACTAATTTGCGTTTGAATGTATCTCCCGACAACAAGAGGAAAAATACCAGGAAGATGACTATCGTCGCTTGCCCGACAAACCACATCATACCTAGCGATCCTGCCCAAACCCAATCGATGACCTTAAAACCAGCGACCTCGGCAACGACTGCTTTTTTTATGGGACGAACAGGGCTTGAACCAGAGTTAGCTGCACGTACAATTTCAGTGGCTGCACTTTGCATTTGCTCTAATGCCCCGGGCTGCCCATTGGGTGCCGTTTCAATCAGACGTGATAATTTGTGACTTGCTTCGGGTAGTGCTTCAAGAATCGACACAAACTGACCTTGCAATGCAACAGCGATACCGATTCCGCTCGATAGTAAACCGATAGTCACCAGCACCGTGCTCAGCAGGCGTGGCAATTTCAAGGCTTGCAAGCCCTTCACCAAGGGGTTAATTGTGTAAGCGATGAAGATTGCCAAGATCAATGGCACCAAAAATTTTTGCGCCCATTGCAATGCAAAAATAAAAGTAATGCTCGCAATTAAGCCCAAGGCTAGACCACGGGCATTTACATGAATTGGCAAAGTAACCGGACTTTGACTAGCAATATTGATTGCGGGATCATTGCTGATAGGTAAGGCCAATGCATCTACGTCCGGCATTTCAATTTCGGTGACTTTTTTATCAATGGCAATCGGCACTTTAAGATTGATCCAGATTTATTGAGGCGGTGCTTGTGTGACTAATTGCGGTGTGGTCAAAGGATCGAAATCGTGCCAATCGCCATCAATAATCTTTCCAACGCTGCTCTCAATATCGACAGCACCAAAAGAGTTGAAAATATGTATGGCGTCGACTTCCTCACGCGCATCCTTAACACAAACCGCCACCATCATGCCTGTCTTGCGCTGCCTTAAAGCGTTGTCACCACCCACCTCTGTCGCCCCTTTGTCCTTCATTTCTGCAACGCTACCGATCAATGAACCAATATGAGCGCCTGTTGCGGCGCCAAGTATAGGAGCAAGCGGACCGGCGATTGGGATTGCAACAACGCCTAGTGCCGCACCAACCAGACCGCCTCCACTCGCACCCATCGCGATACCTGTAAGTACTTCTTTAGTTCCCGGAGAGTCAAACCTATCCCCTCCTTGGGGCAATATGTCGTGCTGCCCGGGCGGATTGACATAAAACGAGCTGATATGTTTTTCGTCAAATTTTGCATTTTGCAGTGCCAACATGAGTTGCGTAACTTGGTCTTGTTGCTGCACGAATCCCGCGATGATGTGTGACATAAATAATTACCTTCAGTTAAACCCATAATTTCATCGAACAGCGACAACTTATAAATCACATAATCCTAAAATTAAGCAAAATTGGAATGAACTAAATTCTTCCCATTAGCAGTAATATCAACAGAATCACAAAAACCAATCCCAGTCCACCACTAGGCCCGTAACCCCAGCTGCGGCTATGAGGCCATCGTGGGAATGAACCAATCAGCATAATAATTAGAACAATTAATAAAATAGTAGCAATACTCATATCAGCCTCCTTCAAAAAAATAAATTAAGCTACATTAAAGCCAAAATTCTGCAGATAGTCGGTGCGCAAACACACACAGGAAATTCACACAGAAACCTGACTGTATTTAGTTTTAAATAGAAGTATTCTGTCAGCATTACATGGCATTTTTTGCGCCATCATCTTCAATCAGAGGTGCCAACATGCAAACAACACGAACAGAAACAGATAGCTTTGGCGAAATTGAAGTGCCCAGCCATGTTTTATGGGGTGCTCAGACGGCACGTAGCTTGCACTTCTTCTCCATCGGCGAGCAACGCATGCCTTTGGAAATCATCCACGCTTTAGCAGCTATCAAATGGGCTGCAGCGAGCGTTAATCACGACGTGAAACGTATTTCTCGGATCCGATCACAAGCAATCGCGAATGCGACGTTACAGGTAGCCGATGGCCAGTTCGATCAAGAGTTTCCCCTTTCTGTATGGCAAACCGGGTCGGGCACGCAAAGCAATATGAATGTGAACGAAGTTGTCGCTCATCTGGCTACTACCGAGCTACAGAGAAAAGACGCTAGCGCTAAAAAAATACACCCAAATGACGAAGTCAATTTAGGTCAATCCTCAAATGATGTTTTCCCTAGCGCTATGCATGTTGCCATCGCGCTTCAAACGCATCAAATTTTGATCCCAGCCATGGATTATTTGCATAAAAATTTGCAGGACAAGTCTGTCGAATTCAAAGACGTAATCAAAGTAGCTCGCACCCATTTACAAGACGCAACGCCCATCACACTTGGGCAAGAATTTAGCGGCTATGCAACACAAATTCAATTATGCAAAAACACATTAAATCAATCACTTCCAGCCATATATACCTTGGCAATTGGTGGCACCGCGGTGGGCACTGGATTAAATACGCATCCTGAATTTGGAATCAGAGTCGCACAGTTACTAACCGAAAAATTTTCCTTACCCTTCACTCCGGCCAGTAATTTATTCGCCGCCATGGCTGGACATGAAGCGATCGTTGCTTTTCATGGAGCCCTGAAAATGCTAGCGATCGCGTTGACCAAAATTGGAAACGACATACGCTTAATGGCCAGCGGCCCGCGTGCAGGACTCGGTGAATTGCAATTGCCAGAAAATGAACCTGGCAGCTCCATCATGCCTGGCAAAGTTAACCCGACCCAAATCGAAGCGCTCAGCATGGTCTGCGCACAAGTAATGGGACATGACGTCGCGATTGGCTTTGCAGCCAGTCAAGGGCATTTTGAACTCAATGTGTATAAGCCACTAATAGCACTCAATACTTTAGATAGCATACGACTGCTCAGCGATGCCATGCAAAGTTTTACTAAGCATTGCCTGTTCAACATTCAAGTGAAATCAGAACGTATCAATGAATTACTTAACAACTCACTCATGCTCGTTACGGCACTCACGCCACATATCGGCTACGACAAGGCGGCGCAAATAGCAAAATACGCACATCGCCGGGAATGCTCTTTACGTGAAGCAGCGACCAATTTAGGGTTTGTGACGGAAATCGACTTTGACCGCTGGATGGATCCGCAATTAATGCTGGTGGCAAAAGCATGAGTCAAATTTTTGCAGTGTAGAAAAGTGAAAGATGATTACTGGAAAAGCCCACCAGCAAAGCATTAGCGCTGGGATTGGCTTGCTTTACGTTCGCAAACAAGAGCGTAAAAACGGCAATTCCCAGTAAAAACTTTTGACAAGTTTAGGAAATCTCCCTATAATGTTTGTCTCTGTTCCTTGATAGCTCAGTTGGTAGAGCGACGGACTGTTAATCCGCAGGTCCCTGGTTCGAGTCCAGGTCGAGGAGCCACAGAATTTTGTAGCTCTAGAAATAGAGATGTAGTGCAATAAAAGTTTAGAAGTAATGCTTCTATTCCTTGATAGCTCAGTTGGTAGAGCGACGGACTGTTAATCCGCAGGTCCCTGGTTCGAGTCCAGGTCGAGGAGCCAAATTAAAAAGCCTTGTAGAAATACAAGGCTTTTTTCATTCCTGCACAATCATCGTGCAATCAACGCGCACACGCTTTCACAAAACCCTCAAAGCGGTTTTATGTTAGAGTCTCGCCTTCGCTAGGGGTCCTGTGCACATTTTTTGTACGGGTGAGATAGTCCCTTGAACCTGATCTGGATAATGCCAGCGAAGGGAAGCGCAAGATGACTCTGCTCATCTGCCCTCTTTTGCTTGGCTCGCCCAGACATAACCAAGTAGAAGAGCACATCATGTCGAATCCACGTTTCCGCAGTCATTTCCGCTTAAGCTTAGTTGCCATCTCAGTTGCGCAGGCATTTACTATTCCCACCGCAGCCTACGCCCAAAGCAAAGAGCAAGCTTTGCAAGAAGTCGTTATCAGCGGTAGCCGTAGCGGCAAAACCGAAACGAGCAAAGTCGGTGGCTTTATCGAAAATACCCTGCAAGACTCACCACTCTCAATCACCACTTTCTCCGCAAGCCAATTGCAAGACTTGCGAATTCGCCAGACCACCGATGCGATGAAATTCGATGCCAGCGTGAATGAGGCTTACAACGCTATCGGCTATGCTGAGCAATTTTCCATTCGCGGCTTTGCGCTCGACAATTCATCTAGCTATCGAAAAGATGGCTTTGCGATTCCTGGCGATGCCTCCATTCCTTTAGAAAACAAAGAACGCCTGGAAATTTTAAAAGGTATCAGCGGCTTGCAAGCTGGCTTTACGACACCTGGCGGCATCTTAAATTATGTCACTAAGCGCCCTAGCAATACCGCAGTACGCGCTATAACTTTGGAAGTTAGCGAACGCGGCACTCTGTACGGCGCAGTCGATCTCGGCGGCAAACTTAAGGATAGACGATTCGGTTATCGCATCAACGCAGCTAGCGAAAAATTACGTTCTTACGTCAAAGGTGCTGACGGTGAACGCCAATTCGTATCCGCCGCATTTGATTGGCAAATCAGCCCACAAGCCCTATTCCAGATCGATTTCGATCATCAACACAAATCGCAATTATCGGTACCAGGCTTTCAGTTATTTAATGGCACCAACCTGCCACGCGGCATCTCCGCCGACTTGATGCTCAACGATCAAAAATGGGCAAAGCCAGTTGATACTACTAATCGCAATATTGGCCTGCGTTTTGAATATCAACTAAACAATAATTGGACTGCAACCGTCTCTAGCAACCATCATGAATTCAAGCGCGATGATTACACCGCATTTCCCTATGGTTGCGGTGCGCAGGATCTGTACCCTGGCTATTGCGCCAATGGTGATTACGATGTGTACGACTACCGCAGCCTAAACGAATCCAAATCATTACGTGGCGCACAAGCCCTACTAAATGGCAAATTTAGCACTGGCGATGTGCAGCATAAATTAGCTATTGGCTTGAGCAATTCGCAGCGTCGCGATTACTTTGGCGACTATGTGTACGACTACGCTGGCAGTAGCAATTTATTTCGCCCAGTCGCAGTATCGCCATCAAGTATGAAAACAGGCCCAGTTTCTTTACGCCGCACCGATAAAGAAACTTCACTCTTCGCGCAAGACATTATTAGTTTAAGCAAGCAACTCGACCTACATGTCGGTTTGCGCCATCTGAAGGTAGACCGGGCACAAGCTAGCAGCCCCAGCTTAGAACAAAGCTACAATCTGCCGAACCTGGCATTGGTATTTAAACTTGACAATGCCATCAGCACTTATGTCAGCGCCAGCGAAGGCTTGGAACATGGTGGCGTAGCGCCATTTGGTACCAAGAATGAAAACCGCATGCTTGATGCGGGCAAATCCAAGCAAGTGGAGGTCGGCTTCAAAGCCGCACTAAACCGTGACTTCAATGTTTCTGGCGCGCTATTCCGCATCACTAAGCCATTTGAATATACCAATGCGGCCAATTTCTATGTCAGCTCTGGGGAAGCTGAGCATCGCGGACTGGAATTATCAGCGCAAGGTAACTTAAGCAAGGAATGGACAATCGGCGCCAGCGCAACTTCAATTAACGCACGTCAAAATAATACGGGTGACCCGATCATTGAAGGCAAACGCGTAACCAACGTGCCGAACTTCAAATCTACGGTGTACACCGATTACGCACCAAGCATCTTGAATGGCGCGCACCTGACAGCATCGTGGCAATATTCAGGCAGCAAGTCGTTTAGCCCAGACAATAAAGTCACTGTGCCCGGCTATAGCTTGGTCAATCTTGGCACTCGCTATACGACACAGCTCAATGGCGTCGTCAGCACCTTCCGCTTCGATATAAACAATGCTTTTAATAAATTCTACTGGCGCGATGTAACGCAAAGTTTGGGTGGTTATTTATTCCCAGGCGCACCGCGCACTTATAAAATATCGGGACAGTTCGACTTCTAAGCATTATTTCTTACAGAGGCGAACAAGCAAGTTCGCCTCTACGCCCCTCACACTCCCCATTTCTGCAAAAACAGGCAGTACCTGACAAGATTACTCAAGTTTGCTATACTTGAGTCAATTGCTCGGGATTAAAGATTATTCATGACTTTCGCCAAGCATCACTAAACAAGTTTGGAGTATTGACTCATGCGTCTAACCACTAAAGGCCGATTTGCTGTTACAGCCATGATCGATCTTGCCTTACGTCAAGACAATGGACCGGTCACGCTGGCGGGCATCAGCCAACGCCAGGATATTTCTTTATCGTATCTCGAACAATTATTCGGCAAGCTGCGTCGCCATGAAATCGTTGAATCCGTGCGCGGTCCCGGCGGTGGTTACAATCTCGCCCGCAAAGCGCAAAACGTGACCGTGGCTGACATTATTATCGCAGTCGATGAACCACTCGATGCGACTCAATGTGGCAGTAAAGGCAATTGCCAAGGTAGTGACCATGACAATGGCATTCATTGCATGACGCACGACTTATGGGCGACCCTAAACGCCAAGATGGTCGATTATTTAGACTCTGTTTCTCTGCAAGACTTGGTCAACCAACAAAAACAAAAAGCCCAAGATAAACCTATTGTTATCGTTCGTCACGGACACGCCGAACGCACTATTTCCTAAAATTTGGAGTTTTGAATGACTGCCGCAACTACCGCATCTACACACGTATCAGTGCCACTGACAAAAACTTTGATCGACACACTCAAAGCGCCACATTTTCCGATCTACATGGATTATTCAGCGACGACTCCGGTTGATCCGCGTGTTGCCGACGTAATGATCCCCTATTTGCGCGCGCAGTATGGCAATCCAGCTTCACGCAGCCATGCTTATGGCTGGGATGCAGAAGCAGCAGTCGAAGCAGCACGTGGTCATGTTGCTGCACTGGTCAATGCCGATTCCCGTGAAATCATCTGGACATCAGGCGCGACAGAAAGCAATAACCTCGCATTAAAAGGTGCTGCGCAATTTTACAAAGGTAAAGGTAAGCACATCATTACCGTCAAGACTGAACACAAAGCAGTATTAGACACCGTACGTGAATTAGAGCGTCAAGGCTTTGAAGCGACTTACTTGCAACCGCAAGACAACGGCTTGATCACAATCGATCAGTTAAAAGAAGCGATCCGCCCTGATACGATTTTAGTGTCTGTTATGTGGGTAAATAATGAAATTGGCGTGATTCAACCTATCGCTGAGATCGGTGAATTGTGCCGCGAGAAAGGTATTATTTTCCATTCAGACGCAGCACAAGCAACAGGCAAAGTCGAAATTGATCTGGAGAAAGTGAAGGTCGATTTAGTCTCCTTCTCCGCCCATAAATCCTACGGTCCAAAAGGCGTTGGTGCATTGTACGTACGTCGCAAACCGCGCGTACGTTTAGAAGCACAAATGCACGGTGGCGGTCATGAACGCGGCTTGCGTTCTGGCACTTTGGCAACGCATCAAATCGCTGGCATGGGCGAGGCCTTCCGTATCGCGAAAGAAGAAATGGCTAGCGAATTAGCGCACGTTCGCGCCATGCGTGATCGTTTGTCTAAAGGTTTAAGCACAATCGAAGAAACTTACATCAATGGCGATATGGATCAACGTGTTCCGCATAATTTGAACGTCAGTTTCAATTATGTCGAAGGCGAATCTCTGATTATGGCAATTAAAGACATTGCAGTGTCTTCAGGCTCAGCGTGTACGTCTGCTAGTTTGGAACCATCCTATGTTTTACGTGCATTGGGTCGTAGCGATGAATTAGCGCATAGCTCAATCCGTTTTACCATCGGTCGCTTTACGACCGAAGAAGACATTGATTTCACAATTGAACTTTTGAAATCCAAAGTCGGCAAATTGCGCGAATTGTCACCACTTTGGGATATGTACAAAGACGGTATCGACATTTCTACGATTCAATGGGCAGCCCATTAATTAACTAATTTAAGAGGAAAAAAATCATGGCATATTCAGAAAAAGTATTGGATCACTACGAGAATCCACGTAACGTTGGCGCGTTTGAAAAAGGTGATGACACTATCGGTACAGGCATGGTAGGCGCACCGGCTTGCGGCGACGTGATGAAATTACAAATCAAGGTTGGCGCGGATGGCGTGATTCAAGATGCCAAGTTCAAAACGTATGGCTGCGGCTCTGCAATCGCCTCCTCTTCTTTGGTAACAGAGTGGGTTAAAGGTAAAACTTTAGATCAAGCTATGAGCATCAAGAACACCGAAATCGCTGAAGAATTGGCGTTGCCACCAGTCAAAATCCATTGCTCAATTTTGGCGGAAGATGCGATCAAAGCAGCTGTACTCGATTATAAAAACAAGCATAGCGCTGAATAATTTTATTCAACTTATTTTTCGCGCAGTTTTAGCGCAATTTGGATAGATCATGGCGATTACTCTGACAGAAAAAGCAGCAAAACACGTCATCCGTTATATGGAGCGTCGAGGCAAAGGCATAGGCTTGCGCTTCGGCGTCCGCACCACGGGTTGCTCTGGTATGGCGTATAAATTGGAATATGTCGACGAAGTCGGTAACGAAGATCAAATCTTCGAAACGCATGGCGTAAAAGTGTTCGTCGATCCTAAAAGCTTGCCCTACATTGACGGCACAGAATTAGACTTCGCACGTGAAGGCTTGAACGAAGGCTTTAAATTCTACAACCCTAACGTCAAAGACGAGTGCGGCTGTGGCGAGAGCTTCCGTATTTAAGCAGGTGCAACGACATTCATGACCATGCAAAATCATTTCGCGCTGTTCAATTTACCGACTAGCTTCGAATTAGACCGCGCCCAACTTGACAGCGCTTATCGAGAAGTACAGTCCACCGTACATCCCGACAAGTTTGTACAAGCGGGTGATGCAGAAAAGCGCGTTGCCATGCAGTGGGCGACGCAGGCTAATGAAGCTTATCAAACTTTAAAAGATCCACTCAAACGTGCGACCTATCTGTGTCTTTTGAATGGCGTTGATTTGCAAACCGAATCGAATACCAGCATGCCTGCAAGTTTCTTGATGCAGCAAATGGAATGGCGAGAAGCCTTTGACGATGCGCGGCACGGCCAGGATATGGCTGCCATGATGCAGCTAGAAAAAGAAGTGCAAGCAGTTTTAAAAGTGCAAACAGCAAGTGCTGGCGCGGCGATAGCTAGCAGCAACTTTCAATCAGCGGCTCAAGACATTCGCGCTTGTTTATTTTTAGAAAAATTTCTGGCCGATATTGCTGAGTTTGATGATTAAGTAATTCTTCGCTGACGCTTTGCGATTCCGTGTTATTCCTTTGCAAGCTTGAGCTCATTAGAAACCGATAAATAAAAACCGACGACGTAAAGCGTCATCCTCACTAAAAAATTATGGCATTACTGCAAATTTCAGAACCCGGCATGTCCACTGCCCCGCACCAACATCGCTTGGCAGTTGGTATTGATTTGGGAACCACCAATTCCTTAGTTGCCACAGTGCGCAATAGTATTCCTGAAATTCTCAATGATGAGGAAGGTCGCTCATTATTACCATCGGTGGTTAGATATTTGCCAAACGGTCATGCGCACATTGGCTTCAAAGCACAAGCAGAACAAACGAAAGATCCGAAAAACACCATCGTCTCTGTTAAGCGATTCATGGGGCGCGGATTAAAAGATATCGCTCACGCAGAAAATCTGCCATACGACTTTCACGATGAACCTGGCATGGTGCAATTAAAAACGGTCGCGGGCATTAAAAGTCCAGTCGAAGTATCTGCACAAATTCTCGCCACTTTACGCCAGCAAGCAGAAGACGCTTTGGGTGACGATTTAGTCGGTGCCGTCATTACAGTTCCAGCCTACTTCGACGACGCTCAACGTCAGGCAACGAAAGATGCGGCAAAACTGGCTGGTTTGAATGTATTGCGTTTGCTCAATGAACCAACCGCAGCAGCTATTGCTTATGGCTTAGACAATGGTTCTGAAGGCGTGTATGCGGTTTATGATTTAGGCGGTGGCACTTTCGATATTTCGATCTTACGCATGAGTAAAGGCGTGTTCGAAGTCTTGTCGACTGGCGGCGATTCCGCACTCGGTGGTGATGACTTTGACCATCGTCTATTCTGCTGGATTTTACAGGAAGCCGGCCTATCTTTATTAAATGATGCCGATACCAGCGTGTTGATGGTGAAAGCACGTGAAGCCAAAGAAATTTTATCGACGCAGACTTCTACGTACATCGACGCCAAACTATCGAACAGCGACGTTGTTCATCTGCAAATTACCAAGACTATTTTCACCGAAATTACAGAAAATCTTGTCATCAAAACCATTACGCCTTGCCGCAAGGTCTTGCGCGATGCAAAATTGAGTGTCGACGACATTGATGGCGTTGTCTTGGTTGGCGGCGCAACTCGGATGCCACATGTGCGCAAAGCAGTTGCTGATTTTTTCGAAACCACACCATTAGCGAACATCGATCCAGACAAAGTCGTCGCACTCGGCGCTGCGATACAAGCAAATCTCTTAGCTGGCAATCGCGCTGCAGGTGATGATTGGTTGTTATTAGATGTGATTCCTTTGTCTTTAGGTATTGAGACGATGGGCGGATTATCTGAAAAAGTTATACCACGCAACTCCACAATTCCTTGCGCCCGTGCGCAAGAATTTACTACATTCAAAGATGGTCAAACCGCCCTGGCCATTCATGTAGTACAAGGCGAACGTGAACTAGTCAGTGACTGTCGTTCCCTTGCTAAGTTTGAGTTACGTGGCATTCCACCTATGGCCGCTGGTGCTGCACGCATACGAATTACCTATCAAGTCGATGCAGATGGATTGCTATCTGTTTCTGCGCGAGAAATGCGTTCGGGTGTGGAGTCATCTATCGTCGTCAAGCCATCGTATGGCCTAGCAGATGATGAAATTGCACGCATGTTGCAAGACTCATTTAGCTCTTCTGATAACGATATGCAGGCTCGTGCTTTGCGCGAAGAACAAGTCGAAGCAGATCGTTTGCTATTAGCGATAGCATCCGCCTTAGCAGGCGATAAACAATTATTAAGTGCTGATGAACTACGTCAAATCGAAGCACTGATTGAAAGTTTACATCTAAGCAAGCAAGGCAACGACCACGATGCAATCAAGGCTGCTATCACCGCACTCGCCGATGGCACAGAAGAATTTGCCGCACGTCGCATGGATCAAAGCGTGCGCAGTGCTCTCGCAGGTAAAAACCTGAACGAGTTTGAATAATTTTCCCGATAAAGAACATCATGCCTATCATTACTATCCTGCCACACGCCCAACTCTGCCCTAATGGAAAAACCATAGCAGTTGAAGAAGGAAAATCCTTATGCGAAGCGCTAGTCGAAAACGACGTAGAAATTGAACACGCCTGCGAAATGTCTTGTGCGTGTACCACTTGCCACGTTGTGGTTCGTCAGGGATTTAAATCATTAAATGAATCAACGGATGATGAAGAAGACTTGCTCGACGCGGCATGGGGCTTAGAAGCAACTTCGCGCCTGTCTTGCCAAGTAAAACTCGGCGAACAAGACATTACTATCGAAATTCCAAAATACACCATTAATCACGCACGCGAAAATCACTGAAATCGAGACAATTGTTTTCATTTAATTAAATATCTCCCATGCCGACCGCAAGCTCATTGTAGTTTTTCTGTTTAGTACGAATTGAATTGACATAACTGCGGCGGCTTCACTTGTGTAAAGTGCTAAAACCTTTTACCATCAGAAAGAATTTCTTGCGATAAATACTGACAAGAATTTGCACCGCCTTCCAGTAACCACTACCGATCCGTGCAGCAAGGCTAAAGCACAATATCTGTAAAAACGAAAGACGACGTATGCTGCTGACCCTAAGTGAAATAAAGAAAGTGGTGAGTCCATGAAAACGCCCACTTTCATTTCCTCAATTATCAGTCGTATTACCTTACGCTTGGCTGTGGTCTTGGCCGTGTTTTTTGGTTTATTAGTTACATCAGCCGTTTTAATTCCGACTCAATTAAGCACTATTAGAGAAGATAGTTTAAGCAAACTGGAAGATGATCACAAACGCTCAGCGGCAATTCTTGCTGTTATTTTGAGCGAGCCTGTTTGGCAAATCACGCCAGAAATTGCTAATTTATCCAGCGAAGTCGTATTCTCCAACCCCAACGTTTCAGAGATCAACGTAATCACGCTACCGGATAAAAAAACCTTTATTACGACCTCGCGTAAAGCAAGTCAAAAAGGCCCCTTTCGCACCAAATCCGAACCGATTATGCATGGAGAACAAGTCATTGGCGAAGTTCAATTGACTTTCGCTGAAGATATTATGCTTGAAGAGATCACGGCGAATGTCTATCGCGCTATTTTTGTAACGTCCATGTCCTTCCTCCTGTCCGTCCTCTGCATTTTTGTTGTTTTGCAGTGGCGATTAGTGTTACCGATTAAGCAGCTAATTGAAAAATCGGACATGCTCGCCAATGGCGAACTCAACGAAGTTATTGCCTTTGATCGTAAAGATGAAATCGGCCATCTCGCCGTCAGCTTAGAGGCTACTCGTCAAGCTTTGCAACGTTCGTTTAGAGAGCTGGAAATCAAAAACCAGCAATTGCTCGAATACTCCGGCACCTTAGAATCAAAGGTGAGGCAACGGACGCAAGAATTAGAAAATGCTAATCATCATTTAGAGGCTGCTCTGGCCAGTGTCAATAGCGCGCAAAATGAATTGGCTAGGATTGAACGCATGGCCGCATTAGGCTCTATGGTTGCTGGTGTCGCCCATGAGCTCAATACGCCCCTCGGCAATTGCCTATTGGTCGCAAGTACCTTAAGTGACGAAACTCGTCAGATTGGCAAAGCATTGAGCGATGGAACTATGCGGCGTTCCGATTTATCGCACTATGTCGATGCAGCGACGGAGTCGAGTAAATTGTTGATGCGCGGTTTGCAGCAAGCCGCACAATTAGTAGGCGACTTCAAACAAGTCGCGGTTGACCAATCGAGTGCGCAACGTCGTAAGTTTACCTTGGTCGTTGTATTCCAAGAGCTTGCAGCCTTGCTTCATTCCAGCCTGCGAAAAACACCGTTTAATCTTGAATTGGACATTCCTGACGATATCGAACTCAACAGCTATCCAGGGCCTTTAGGCCAAGTATTCAGTAATCTGGTGAATAACGCAGTTGTCCATGGGTTAGATGGTATGACTCAAGGATATATGCGCTGTATGGCACGACGTCAGGGTGATCAGGTGCTAATTGTTTTTGAAGACTCTGGCAAAGGTATTCCTCAAGGTATCATCAAACGGATTTTCGAACCATTTTTCACCACGAAGTTTGGTAGAGGTGGAAGCGGTCTTGGTCTCAGTATCACCTTTAATATCATTACTAATGTATTAGGGGGCGAAATTCGTGTAACCAGTGAGCCAAATCAAGGCGCACGCTTTGAAATGACCATTCCTTTAGTTGCACCAGGCAACCAAGATGGTCACGAAGATAGTATGCGTGCCTAAGCGGTTAAGCTGAGCTGTTATACTAATCACTTACGCTGAAATTACACAGCCTTGCCATTTCGAATGACAAGGCTTGTTTTTGTAATGAATGTTAAACCCAGAATTTCCATTAGGATTTGAGACGATGGTGGATGCACTTTTCGAGGCAATTTTTACGTGAATGAGGCGCAAATAGCTAGCTATTTGCAACGAAGAACGAAAAAAATGACCGAAAATGCGCCATCAGCGCTCAAATAGCGTCGAAGACGCGCCTAATGGAAAATCTGGGTTCAAGTATGCAGAATAGCGCCATTTTTCATACATCATGTCAGCCATTTCAGCCATTTCAACGATTATTTAAAACTAAGTAAAATGCAACAATATCTCGACTTTATGCGTCACGTGCAGCAGCATGGCAACGTAAAAACTGATCGCACTGGCACAGGCACGCTTTCAGTCTTTGGTTATCAAATGCGTTTTGACTTAAGCCAAGGTTTTCCTTTGGTCACCACGAAGAAACTGCACTTACGATCAATTATTCACGAATTAATCTGGTTTTTGGCGGGCTCGACCAACACCAAATATCTTAAAGAAAATGGCGTTTCCATTTGGGATGAATGGGCCGATGAAAATGGCAATCTAGGTCCGGTATATGGATCACAGTGGCGCAGCTGGCCTTTGCCTGACGGTGGTCATGTCGACCAAATAGCGCAGTTGATTGAACAAATAAAAACCAACCCAGACTCGCGCCGCTTAATTGTGTCTGCATGGAATGTGGCTGATATTCCCCAGATGAAGTTACCCCCCTGCCATGCGTTCTTTCAATTCTATGTTGCCGATGGTCGCCTGTCCTGCCAGTTGTATCAGCGCAGCGCAGATATTTTCTTAGGCGTACCTTTCAATATTGCGTCCTATGCTCTGTTGACACATATGGTGGCTCAGCAAACAGGGCTAAAAGTCGGCGATTTCATCTGGACTGGCGGCGATTGCCACTTGTATAGCAATCATTTAGATCAAGTCAAAGAACAACTTTCACGCGATACCTTCGCCTTACCAACTCTGAAAATTTTGCGTAAGCCTGACTCTATTTTTGATTACAAATTTGACGACTTTGAGATTGAAAATTATGTGTTCCATCCGCATATCAAAGCACCTGTAGCCGTATAAAAACAAAGATTATGAGATATGTCCGACTCACCATCCAATTTAAGCATTATCGTTGCGACCGACAAGAACCATGGCATTGGGATTAACAACCAACTGCCCTGGCATTTGCCCGAAGATTTAGCACACTTCAAACGAACCACATCGGGTCATCCGATTTTGATGGGACGCAAAACCTTTGATTCTATCGGTCGTCCATTACCAAAGCGTCAAAATATCGTTATTACGCGAAATACGAACTGGGCACATGCGGGTGTTGATACGGTTACGTCAATACAAGCCGCATTGTCTTTAGTCGCAGGCCAAACCGCGTTTGTAATTGGTGGTGCGGAGATTTACCAACAGGCTTTAGTTTTTGCACAACAACTAATTGTTACCGAAATCCAACAAGTTTATCAATGTGACGCATTCTTCCCAAAAATAGATTTAACAATTTGGCAGGAAAAAAGTCGCGAGCATTTCGTAGCGGAATCAAATCAATTACACTACGAAATTGTTACTTACACAAGAAAATAGGCAAAAAATGTCAGGCCACGGATTCCACGTTCACGGACCACATGACCATGAACTTGAGCATGCAGCACATAGCAACGATGATTTTTCCAGCAAAATTGCCGTCATGACCGCGATTATGGCGACAGTTGGTGCCTTAATCGGGTACGAAGGCGGCGCAACACAAAATCAGGCAGCTATGCTTAAGAATAGTGCTGCGATAACAAAAACGGACGCAGCCAACAGCTGGAGTCATTATCAATCGAAATCAAATAAACAGAACTTAGCCGAACTTGCCTTGTCTATCCCTGGGGTCAATGGCGAAAAATACAAATCAGACATAGACCGTTACAAAAAAGAGAAAGAAGACCTCAAAAAAGAAGCAGAGTCTTTCGAGAAACAGGTAGTAGAATTAGAGAGGTCGTCAGAAGCAGCTATGCACCAGCATCATCGTTGGGCGCAGTCCATGACAGCAGTTCAGATTGCGATTTCATTAGCCGCGATAGCTCTATTGACTAAGAAAAAATGGCTGGAGTACACCTCTTACGCTGTGGCGACAGCAGGTCTCGGTATCGCAGCACTAGCTTGGATGCATATTTAGAGAGTTACCATTATGAAAAAAATGATTTGTTTCACAATTTTGTGTGCGTCGCTTAGTTCCTCAATAAGTGTGTATGCCCAGAATTTTGGTGTCGATCAATTTTCATCAATCAAGAGTCCTGATAATGCTCAGCAATTAGTAGGCATTACTACGCTTAAGTCCGCTGGGATGAGCAATTTATTCGACAATGCTAACAAAAACAAACATGGCTTGCAGCTCACCAATAGCAGTCTCACGAGTCTGAATTTTTCAAACTCTGACAAACTGGAATACGGCGTCCATTTTAATATTGAAAATCCACAAGAATATCTCGATCTAAATCGCAAGGATTTCAATCGCGATAGTTTCACTAATCCCAAAATCGCTAGCTCCACACTGACCACGGGCGCGCATGTAAATTATCGTATTACGCCTAAATATGCTCTGACTTCATCGCTTAGCTACAGCAGTGGTAACGAGCGTGGCGCACAATTAAGCGTGGGTGCTAAAGCGACCAGTATCTTCAATAAAAAACACCGTTTAACGACGGCATTCAGCATTAATTGGGGAAGCCAGAATTACGTCGGCGGCAATTTATGGAATCAAATCGATAGCAAATACATTCAGAATTCAAATGGTTTGAATCTCATGAATTACTCACCACGCGCAGAGTTACGTTTAGGTACAAGTTGGAATTGGAATATTGACCCTAGCTGGTCTTTGTCGACTGGTGTATCAGCACGCCATATGCTGGGAGATGCGAACAAATATCCGTTCCAGCTGCAAAAAACACCTGTGACGATTTTTTCTGTCATCACCTATCGTTTCTAAAAAAATGGCTTAATTTATATTGAGCCACTTTTCTTTCAACTATTCTATCAACTATTGAACCATCATCAGGAGCAAAGCCTCTATATCAATCGTCCGGCGGCGATAGATATAGTGCGGCCACAACGCGCTGCAATCGATAAGTCATGCGTCACTAGCACTAAAGTAGATCCTCGTTCACGATTCAGCTCGAACATGAGTTGAATCACCGACTCTCCGGTGGTGGCATCAAGACTTCCGGTTGGTTCATCGGCGAATAGCAAAGGCGGCTCAGTGACAAACGCTCGCGCTAATGCCACCCTTTGCTGCTCACCGCCAGAAAGAAACTTAGGATAATGTTTCAAGCGGCTACCGAGGCCAACTTTCTTCAACATTTCTTCAGCTTTTGTTTTAGCATCCTTATCACCGCGCAGCTCTAGCGGCAGCATCACATTTTCTAGCGCATTTAAGTGCATCAACAATTGAAAGGATTGGAATACAAATCCCAACTGATTCTTCCGCAACAATGCACGACCATCTTCATCTAAAGAGAAAATATCAGTCCCGCCTAAAAAGACAGTACCATCAGTCGGTGTATCAAGACCCGCAAGAATTCCCAAAAGTGTCGATTTTCCAGAACCGGATGCGCCTACAATTGCCAAGGTCTCACCCGCTTCTGCAGTAAACTCGATATTATGTAGAATAGTGAGCTCGCCAGTTGCATCAGCCACTCGCTTACTCAAATTTTGCACATGTATCGCGTATTTAATTGCCGGCATAGTTGCGGAATCTGTTACTGAATTATTGTCATTGCTCGAAAGGTTCATGTTGAATTTATGCGCTTAAATTTTATAAAAAAACTGAAAGTCTTCAGTCTATTCGTATCTCTGTTTTTTCTGAATGTATTTTCTACCTACGCGTATTCTGCACCAAAAACACTACTCGTGCTCGGAGATAGTTTATCCGCTGAATATGGACTCGCTCGCAATACGGGATGGGTCGCACTTTTAGAAAAAAGACTGCAGGACAAAAAAATACCCCTGCAAGTCATCAATGCTAGTATTAGCGGAGAGACGAGCAGCGGCGGCAAAGCCCGTTTAAGTGCTTTGCTCAAAAGTCATCAGCCCTCAATCGTGATTATCGAGCTAGGTGGCAATGATGCACTACGGGGTTTGAATTTAACTGCATCAGAACAAAATTTTCGCGACATGCTGAGGATGGTAAAGGACAGCAAGGCTAAACCCTTACTAGTCGCGATGCAAATCCCACCCAATTATGGCAAAACCTATACTGACAGGTTCTTCTCTATGTATGCCAAATTAGCCAAAGAAACTAACTCAGCACTGGTACCATTTTTTTTGGAAGGCGTGGCAGACAAACCAGAGTTATTTCAAGCTGACCGCATTCATTTGACCGCACAAGCTCAACCAGCGATGATGGAAAACGTATGGCAACCACTACAGAAATTACTCAAAAAATGAAGCCTTCGTTATTAATTAGCTTTGAAGAAGTCAGTAAAAATTTATCTAACATCGACTGTATTATCGATGTTCGTAGCCCAGGCGAGTTTGCTGAAGATCATATTCCTGGCGCGATCAATTGTCCCGTCCTGAACGACGACGAAAGAATCCGAGTTGGAACCTTATACAAGCAAGTCAGCCCGTTCGAAGCAAAGAAAATAGGTGCTGCACTAGTTGCCAAGAATATTGGCACGCATATTGAAAACTTTTTTTTAGACAAACCGAAAGATTGGCGACCATTAATTTATTGCTGGCGCGGAGGTAATCGCAGTGGCGCAATGACACTCTTACTTGCCAAGATAGGTTGGCATGCACAGCAACTCGATGGCGGTTATAAGAATTTTAGACGCCATGTCAATCAAAGCCTACCCGAGTTGGCTGCGCGAGCAGATTGGCGAGTTCTATGCGGAGAAACAGGTACGGGCAAAAGCCGACTGATTCAAGCATTGCAAGAACAAGGTGAGCAAGTAATTGATTTGGAACACCTGGCTCAACACAGAGGCTCAGTTTTGGGGAAATTACCGTCAAACGGACAACCATCACAAAAATTTTTTGAGACGCAGATTTGGCGAAAATTATCCAATTTTGATTTTGATAGACCCGTATACGTCGAAGCCGAAAGTAAAAAGGTTGGTAACTTGAGAGTACCCGATGCGATGATGGACACCATACGTCAAGCGTCTTGCATTAAATTAGAACTAACAATGACGCAAAGAATAGCCCTTCTAACTGAAGATTATCAACACTTTGTCGACGATACACAATCATTGAATGATCAACTCGCCTGTCTAACAAGTATTCATGGCAAGGAACAAATTCGACACTGGTTTGAATTAACAGAAAAAAATCAAATACCTGAACTCATTGAAGAACTTCTCTTAAAACATTACGATCCCGCTTACCAGCGCGCCATTGCACGAAACTTTAGCCTAGCTGAAAGCGCTCAGATATTTCAATTGGCCGACAGTAAAGACAGTACATATCAAGACTTGGCACGCCACATTCAGGATGATGCAAGCCGTCAGCCACATTAACTATCTTTATCATCAATGATACTTTGGCCAGGTTCATCTAGATCATCAAATTGCCGATGATGCAGCGCCCACCAAAATATCGCCCCTATTGCAAAAACCAAAATGACACTTAAAGGAACCAATAAATAAAGAATCTCCATAATCTTGTATTTTCATTTTCTATTCTTGAGTAACTGGTGGGAATTGCGAGGTAGTTGCGTGCCAACTGACAACCCAATCATTTCATTATTGTAGAGCTGATCATGTCATCAGATGCAAATCATAATCCGGTGGCTTCATAGACAATAAACGCAAGCCATTTAAAACCACCAATAAAGAACTCACCGACATGCCCACTGCCGCATGCCACGGCTCCAAATAACCTAAGACTGCAGCCGGTACAGCGATGAGGTTATAGACTAATGCCCACGCTAAATTTTGTCGAATTAAGCGATACGACTGATCGGCTAGTTTAATACTAAAGCATAGATCACTCAGTCGGTTCGACATCAACAAACAGTCGCTACGTGTTTGTGATATCGGGGCTCCCTGCCCCATCGCGATGGATACATTCGCTAATGACAATGCGGGTCCATCATTCATTCCATCACCTACCATTGCTAACACAGCACCTTTCTTTTGCAAGTCGAGAATATTGGCATGCTTTTGCGCCGGAGTTAGACCCGCCCGAAACTCAAGAATGTGGCATTGCTTAGCAATATCGGCAACCACGTCCTGTCTATCACCTGAAAGTAAAATAATTTCTTTACCTAATTTTCGTAAATCTGCGATCGCATTGACTGCTTCATCTCGCAGTTTATCTTCTAAAACAAAACACGCTATTATTTGTTCAGTATCACCGAATACCGTCACTGTCTTATTTTGATAAGCTGCGGGAATAGTCCAATCGCTGCCACTTAATTCCCGGACATAACTGAGTTGACCAAGGCGATAATCTTTACCATCGAATTGCACCTCCACTCCTGAACCCGCGTGCTCAATTTGTTTTTCAATCTGTTTTTCAATCTTCGGTTGATTTTGAAGCTCACTTTGCTGCACCTGAGCTAGCGCCCCGACCAAATGGTCAACAATAGCCTTGGAGACTGGATGCAATGACATCTTCGCCATCTTGGCTATCATCATTTTATATTCAGCGAGTTTCACGCTATCAAGCGCCACTGGAAAATCTACTTGTAACACCTTTAACTTACCAAAAGTCAGCGTCCCAGTTTTATCGAAAACAATGTGCGTGACATTCGCTAAATTTTCGATGGCACTGCCTCGAGTCACTAACATACCAAATTTTGCTAGCTGCCCAATCGCAGCTGACATAACGCCCGGCGTCGCTAAAGACAAAGCGCATGGACAAGTCACAACAATCACGCTCACGGCAATCCAAAGTGCACGATCAGGATCAATGTATGCCCAAGCAATTCCAGAGACAAGAGCGACAAGTAGTATCACCAACAAGAATCGACTAGCATGCTTGTCCGCCAACTGAACCAAGCGTGGTTTTTCTAGTGTTGCTGACTCCATCATCGCAATCAAGCTGGCCAATTGAGTTTGGCTACCAACACGTTCTGCTTGCACGACTAAAACACTGTGCAAATTCACCGAGCCTGCAATTACTTTATCACCAGAAGACTTATTCAGAGGATGAGCCTCACCTGTCATTAATGCTTCATCACATGCGCTACGTCCTTGCACCACCACGCCATCGCAAGGGATCTGCTCTCCCGGTGGCACTAACAAATAATCACCAATGGCAATTTCATCCGCACGACATTCCTGCGTGCGCTCAAGTGAGGGATATGCCAAAACCTTCTGCGCTAAAGTTGGGTGAATTTGAGTCAAGACTGATAATGCAGCCGAAGTTTTTCGCTTAACGTTTTCTTCGATAAAGCGTGCCCCGAGCAGCAAAAAAACAAACATAATCGCTGAATCAAAATACACAGCGCCACCAAAAAAAGTAGCCCAGCAGCTGGCGACAAAGGTCAACAAAATACCTAGGGCGACAGGAACATCCATACCTATATGCCGACATCTCAAATCACGCCATGCACCTTTAAAAAAAGGAATGGCAGAGAAACCTATCACTGGCAATGTAATAATCAAACTAGCGATTTTTAATAAGCGATCCAAATCGGGCGTTAGGTCGCCATCGATCGAGGGAATCGGAACTAGGTAGGCAGGAAAGGCGTACATCATGACTTGCATCATCGCGAAGCCAGCGACGAACAAGCGCCATAAAGCGAGTTTTTTTTCTTTCGATTGGAATTCACTCAATGATTGATTTGCTGGAAATGCGGCATAGCCTAAATCGACAATTGCCTGCAATATTTTCTTCAAACCAATTTGCGACGCATGCCAGCGTAATTGCGCTTTTTGAGAAATGGGATTGATGCGGAAAGAATCGACACCACTGAGTTGAGAAACGCGAAATTCAATCAACTGTATACAAGCGGCACAACGGATACCGGCAACGCTTAACAATTCGGTTTGTAGCTGATCTGAATCTGAAGGCACCACGGCTAAGTGCGGAGTAATGCTAGGGTGACTCATGCAAAGTCTTCGCCTTCTTCACGGTAGGGCTTTGAACGCAAATAATCATCAACCAAATTATTCTTCTCGATCGCATTCAACACAGCAAGGCAGCCATAACAACAAACGGGATACTGTTGCTGTCGAAATGTCGCCATCACAGCATGCTCTTTACGCATGCTTTCTCCGCAATGAAAGCAAAGACATTTCTCACGCTTAAAAAAACGGGAAAACCGAGAGAAATGCAGATCACAAAATTGGGATAATGCTAAATGCATGAATAATCTGTGCGCTTGGCAACGAGAACAAAGTTAAAAAGCATGATAACGGACATCTGAATAGTTTTCTTGATTTCACGCAAGAAAATTCAAGAAACATTGAGGCAGAAATAAAAAGAAAATGGGAAGAAAATAGAAGAGTGGAAATGAAAAACGATGGTCGAAACCATCGTTTTTATCACTTTGGGGCTTATTAGAAGCCTCTAAACCGAGGTGTGCTCACCCGGCGCTTGATCGTATTAGAAGGACTTTCTACTTCACACATAACCGGTAAAGGATAAACACCGGAGCTCAACTTCCATTCGTCTGAAATACAAAAATATTTATGTATATTGACCTCCTCTTTTGAACCAGTTACAACTCTAATATAGGCTAGTCTTTCACGATCACAAAGAAAATTTTAACTATCTAAACGATTTTAAAGATTAAAAAAATCAAAATTATCAGATCAACTAGGAAGTGCTGCGTTGACACTTGGGGCAAGCAGATAATCATCCGGCTGCCAATAAATTTTACCATCAACCTCGGTCACCTGCATTTTGCGAAGACGTCCGCCGCGGCAAGGCCCGCCAGTGCAATGTCCGGTTTCTGGTACATAAATCGCACCATGCGTCGCGCACATGATGTATAAGCCACTTCCTTCGAAGAATTCACCTGGCGTCCAATCCAATTCGACTGGGACATGGGCGCAACGATTTAAGTAACCGTGGGCAGTCCCGTCGTAGCGCACAACAAATCCAGTTGCATCATCGCCGCCCGCTCTCAATGGAAAGCGAATGCCTTTTCCGCCTTCTTCCAATTCTTCTGAATTACATATAAAAATTTCTGTCATCACTACCTCAAGCATTGTCGGTAAGCCATTGATGCAGCTCAAAAACATTTTTTGCAGAATATAAAGGTGCCAGACTAGCCAGTGAACGAGCATCATGCGCGCCGTATTCAACTGCCACCGAAGCAGCGCCCGCATTGGCCGCCATCAACAGATCATGCGTTGTATCACCTATCATCAAGGTACGTTGCATATCTTGCCCGAGTTCACGAGTCAATTCTTGCAACATAGCCGGATGTGGCTTAGAAAAAGTTTCATCTGCACAGCGAGTCGCGTCAAACATAGCAAGAACATTTGCACTATTCATCGCGCGATTCAGCCCTACACGACCCTTACCTGTCGCTACTGCCAAAAAATAACCTTGTTGCGCTAAATCTGTGAGCATTTCACGAACACCAGGAAACAGGGGCAATTCGTGATCGCGCAATGAATAATGATAGCGATAACGCTCTGCCATCTTGGAATGATACTTAGGATCGACATTTGGCATCACAGCCTGCATAGCATCGCCTAATGACAGGCCGATCACATGCGCCGCCGCACCGGCATCAGGGATTGGTAGCGAAAGATCCTTTGCCGCAGCTTGAATACAATTCACGATAGCGGTCGTGCTATCCATTAAAGTGCCATCCCAATCAAACACAATAAAATCAAATAATTTCTTTCCCATATTTCCTTAATTTTCTTAAGTTGCAAAATCGAAACTTCTGTCAAATTTTTGATTCGACTTCAGTTCAGGCTTTGCAAAAATTTCTCACATTCTTTTGGCAAGGGTGCGTTCAAAGTCATGGACTTACCGGTCTCTGGATGCGTGAAAGTAATTTGATGCGCATGTAGAAACATACGCTTTAATGCTCCTCGGCTATCCGTCGCTTTTAACAAAGCACGATTCAAAGCGAAGTCACCATATTTATCATCGCCAGCAATGGCAAAACCGCTCGATGATAAATGCACACGAATCTGATGCGTACGACCGGTTTTTAGTTCCGCTTCTAACAACGCGAAATCAGTAAACTTTTTCTTTAAGGTAAAGACCGTATGGGATTCCATGCCATCGGCTTGAACTCGCACACGACGCTCACCGTCTGCCGTCGTATATTTATGCAGAGGCAATTTAATGTGTTGCCTTTGATTTTTCCAATCACCAGCAACCAAAGTCAGATAGCGCTTATCGGTCTCACCATCGCGCATTTGTTCATGCAGATTAACTAAGGCCGAACGTTTTTTTGCAAGCAACAGAATTCCTGAGGTTTCTCTATCCAATCTGTGTACCAATTCTAAGAACTTGGCATCAGGACGCGAGGCTCGCAATTGCTCAATAACGCCAAAACTGACGCCAGAACCGCCATGTACGGCAACGCCAGCAGGCTTATCAATAATTAACAAATGGCTATCTTCAAACACAATCGCAAATTCTGCCCCTGGAACATGGGTAGTATCCTTCTCAGCAATTCGTGTCGGTGGAACCCGTACAACATCCCCCTCTTTCAAGCGATACAACTGATCAATGCGCCCTTTATTGACGCGCACTTCACCCGATCGCAAAATCCGATAAACGTGACTTTTCGGCACGCCTTTGCAGATACGCAACAAAAAGTTATCAATTCGCTGACCTGCGTCTTCTTCTGTGATTGTAATCAGTTGCACTTGTGCAAAAGTTTGTGAGGCGGTCTGCCCTTCAGCTATTTTGGATGGTTTTTGAGAGTTTCCACCCATATTTATCGCTAAGTCCTTCATTTTGAATATATAATCCCTGAGGCTAGAGCTAACAAAGCTTCAGCATGTGTAAGAAAGACGACTATTCTACACAGGGGCGTGTCTATCGGCCTCGCCATTTTGCAAATTCGATAGAAAAGATGTGTATGCACATCGTTTTTTTGCAGGTCAAGGTTGCAACCAATTGTGGCAATCGGACTCATGCAAAGCGATTTGGATCAGAAAGTTTGAAATATAAGGATAAGTCTGGCAAGAGATGCGAATTGACATAAATTCGCTGGCTTGCCGGTTGATGGTTTTAGAAATACCGGTCGATTTCGTCATACGTGATGTAGTTAAATTGAACTACCAACGCTTTGACACTATTTATTTTAGTAAGTTGCGCATCGCCTGAATAATTATTAGCTTGATGTATTTCTGTTTCGCGTCTAAGGATTGCGAAATGCAAGCCAGAATACTCGGAGACATGTGCACTCGCCCCTGGTAAAAACCATCCGCGCCAAGCGCACAAGAGATTTAATGAACACCTTTGAATGATTCCAGCTTCGCGCTGATCGCTCGCAGGATTTTTTTTTACATTTCTTTGTGTCAGTGGCATTTCCCGCCCCCTCAAACTCTCCGCTCTCGCATACATCCAATGTAAGCACGCCACTATTGTTCAGCCAAGCTGACGCTAGTGAAATATGGCTTTGATGCCATGGAGAAAAATATGAAACGTATGCTGTTTAATGCTACGCAGCAAGAAGAATTGCGCGTAGCGATTGTCAATGGGCAAAAACTGATTGACATCGATATCGAAACAACCGGACGCGAACTCCGTAAATCGAATATCTACAAAGGTGTTATTACCCGCATAGAACCATCCTTAGAAGCCTGCTTCGTCAACTATGGCGAAGAACGTCACGGCTTTTTACCTTTCAAAGAAGTGGCTCGTAGCTATTTCAAAGAAGGTATCGACGTCCGCAACTCATCAATCAAAGATGCCTTGCGTGAAGGTCAGGAAATCATTGTTCAAGTCGAGAAAGAAGAGCGCGGCAATAAAGGCGCGGCTTTAACTTCTTTCATTTCTTTGGCTGGTCGCTACTTAGTTTTGATGCCAAACAACCCGCGTGGTGGTGGTGTTTCCCGTCGTGTTGAAGGCGAAGACCGTCAAGAACTGCGTGAAACCATGGACAAGCTGGATTTGCCTCAAGGCATGTCCGTCATCGCTCGTACCGCTGGCATTGGCCGCAATGTCGATGAATTGCAATGGGATCTCAACTACCTGATGCAACTCTGGCGCGCAATTGATGGCGCTGGCAAATCTGCGCAAGGCGCATTCCTGATTTATCAAGAGTCCTCTTTGGTGATCCGTGCGATCCGCGATTACTTCCAACCGGACATCGGCGAAATCCTGATCGACACTGACGACATCTACGAACAAGCACAGCAGTTTATGAGTCACGTGATGCCCGATATGGTGCACCGTGTAAAACGTTATAGCGACGACGTGCCATTGTTCTCACGTTTCCAGATCGAACATCAGATCGAAACGGCCTACTCACGCACCGTGCCTTTGCCATCAGGCGGCGCGATTGTGATCGATCATACTGAAGCGCTGGTTTCTGTTGACGTTAATTCCGCCCGCGCAACACGTGGTGGCGATATCGAAACAACCGCATTCAACACAAACTGTGAAGCAGCAGAAGAAGTTGCGCGCCAATTACGTTTGCGTGACTTAGGTGGTTTGATCGTGATCGATTTTATCGACATGGAAAACGCCAAGAATCAACGTGAAGTGGAAACTCGCTTAAAAGACGCATTGCGCTATGATCGCGCTCGCGTACAAATGGGTAAGATTTCCCGTTTCGGCTTAATGGAATTATCCCGTCAACGTCTGCGCCCTTCTCTCTCAGAAGGCAGCCATGTGACTTGCCCACGTTGCAATGGCACAGGCCACATCCGCGATACTGAATCTTCTGCTTTGCAAGTCTTGCGTATCATCCAAGAAGAAGCAATGAAGGAAAATTCAGCAGCGATCCACGTCCAGGTACCAGTCGACGTCGCTGCTTTCTTGCTGAATGAAAAACGCGGCGAAATCCTCAAGATAGAAAATCGTCATCGTGTAACAGCGATTTTGATTCCAAACAAACATTTGGAAACACCTCATTACAAACTCGATCGTTTGAAACATGATGATCCACGTTTGGAAGAAGCGCATGTTAGCTATGCGATGGCAGAACAAGCAGATACGGACATTGGTTATAGCAAGCGTCAAAAAGATGATGTCAAACCACGTCAAGAAGCCGTTGTGAAGAGCATTACACCGGATACAGCGCCTATCGTTGAACGTAAGCCTGCACCAGTCTCAACACCGGCAAAAGAAGTGTCCAGCGGTGGTTTGTTTGCCGGTATTGCAAAATTCTTCAGTTCCATTTTTGGCGCTAGCGAAAGCAAAGCACCGGTCGTTGAAGAAAAGCCAAAGCACAGCCGTGATAAGCAAGGTGATCGTAATCGCCAACGTAATCGCGGTCGCAATGGCAATGGTCGTAATGGTCGCAACGCCAATGGTGCAGAGGCGGAAGATCGTCCTGCAAATACGAGCAATGCATTGAGTAACACTGCAAAAGATGCCAGCAAACCAGTAGCGAACGAAGCTAGCACACAACCACGTCAAGCGAAACAAGCTCGTCCGCCACGTGAAGAGAAAGATGCGCAAGAGCCACGTCGTGAACGCCAACAACGTCAACGTGACAATCGTAAAGAAAATACGAACGCGGAATCAAAAGCAGAAGATCTGAGCAATGCAGTGAATGCTATGCCAACGAATGCGGCACCAGCACTAAACAAAGCTAAAATTACAGAGACGAGTGAATCTGCAAACACAGCTGGCGTAGATCTCAATCCAGATCAAAATGATCAAGGTGCACAAACGGAAGAAAGTCGTCGCCGTCGCCGTGGTGGTCGCAACCGCAATCGCCGTGATCGCACAGGCGCAGACAACAATGAAACAGCATCTGGGAATAGCGAAAACAACGGAGAAACGAAAGTTGAAGCCGCACCAGCTTTCATTCCTGTTGTCGACTTGCTCAATAGCGCTGCTGCTGAGTCAGCCACAACCACTAATGTTGAATCTAATCTTGAAGCTAATGCTGCAAGCGATCCTGTGTTGACGGTCGCAACGGTAGAGACGACACCCGTGCAAGCCAGCTTCGACTTAGCGCCAGCAGCGCATGAGCCATCGACAACTGAGACAGTGGCTATTGTGACTCCAGCAGCCAACGATGTAAGCCAAGCAGCTCAAGTTGAAGTAAGTGCACCGCAAGAGATTGCACCGATTGAGCCAGTAGCTGAAGTATCTGCTCAGACTAGTGCATCAGCAGTCGCAGAAGTCACTGAAGCAGTAATCTCCGCAATCGAAGCACCAACTGCAAGTGTTGAGGCTGCACCACAAGCGACTGAAACACCGAGCACAGTCGCTGCTGCAGCGCCAGTAATCGAAGTAGCAATAGAGCCGGCAGTGGCAGCACCCGTTCAAGTCACTACCAAGGCAGCTATGCCAGTTGAAGATTTAACGACCGTATTGGCGAGTGCGGGACTCGTATTAGCTGGCACTGACCCAGCCAAATTGAAGGCTGCTCAAGACGCGGCTGCGAATACAGCGCCAGTCGCACGTGTAGTTCGTGAGCGCAAACTTTCAGCACCAGTAGCAGAAGAGCCTTTGGTCATGGTGGAAACCAAGCACTAATAGCCCGAACTACAAACGCTGTTACTTGTACTTATATTTGTACTTTTGACGGCTGTTCAAATGAGTAAGCCCTTTGATTTAATTCAAAGGGCTTTTTTCTTGCTGCTGATCTTGCTTGATCTAAGCTATTCTCATGTCTATTTTCACCTACCTGATCGGGCGAGCGTTGGCGATTTGTAGTAGGATCAAATCTGCCATTCATTACACATAAATGCGTCAACACAGAACAAGCGAAGAATAATGTCGAAAAAAATTATACTGATTATTCCAACAGCAAATCGTTCGGATAACTGGCTTGCTACGACGCAATTGCAAACGGCAACGGGCAGTTTACTTGATACTCGCCAGCGCCCTTTACAAGACTTACGCATTTCAGTGACAGACCGTTGCAATTTCCGCTGCACTTACTGCATGCCCAAGGAAGTTTTCAACAAAGACTATCCATATTTGCCGCACGGCGACTTATTAAGCTTTGAAGAAATTCTGCGGATTGCCCAACTCTTTGTCGCTCATGGCGTGCGCAAGATACGCCTAACTGGCGGCGAACCACTGCTTAGAAAAAATATTGAAGATTTGGTAGCGATGCTCAGTACTCTGCGTACTGTGGATGGTGAAGCAATTGATTTAACACTGACGACCAACGGCGCTTTATTGGCGCGCAAAGCACAATCCCTAAAAGATGCGGGATTAAGCCGCATTACAGTTTCACTCGATGCCTTAGATGACGCGATGTTTAAGCGCATGAACGATGTCGATTTTCCGGTCAGCGATGTATTGGAGGGGATACAGGCAGCAAGTGCAGCAGGATTTAAAGACATCAAAATAAATATGGTAGTGAAAGGCGGCACTAATGATCAGGAAGTCATTCCCATGGCACGCTATTTCAAGTCGTGTGGACACATATTACGTTTTATCGAATACATGGATGTCGGTGCATCGAATGGCTGGAAGCTTGATGAGGTAGTACCCAGCGCAAAGATCATCGAGAAATTAGAGCAAGCAGGTATGCCATTACAGCCACTAGACCCGCGTGGCGCCAGCGAAACCGCTGCACGTTGGCAACACAGTGACGGACAAGGCGAAATTGGCTTTATCTCTAGTGTCAGTCAGGCATTTTGTCACAGCTGTAGCCGCGCCCGCTTATCTACGCAAGGCAAGCTTTACACCTGCTTATTTGCGAGCGAAGGGCATGATTTGCGCGCCCTGCTACGAAGCCCACAAGAAGACCGGATCGATCAGAAATTAAGTCACTTAATTGCGCAAGTCTGGCAAACAAGAAACGATCACTATTCAGAACGCCGTCATCAGCAAACTGATCTGACACAAAGAAAAAAGATCGAGATGTCCTATATCGGCGGCTAGCCGCTTTTAACATTCACACATGATTCCTCCAAAACAAATCACAGGTTTAATCCTCGCTGGCGGGCGGGGTACACGCATGGGACAAGTCCAAAAAGGCCTCCAATTACTACACGGTGAACCTATGCTGAATCACGTGTTGCGCCGCCTGCATCCGCAAGTAGGCGAAATCATCATCAACGCAAATCAAGACCTAGAAATTTATAGCGCTTATGGGTATCCAGTCGTAAGCGATGAAATTAGCGATTACGCAGGACCACTAGCGGGTCTGCACACAGGCTTATTGCGATGCAAGACACCTTACTTGGTCAGCGCACCATGTGACTCACCATTTTTACCGGATAATTTGGTAGAAAATTTAGCTAAAGCCTTGATCAAAAATCAGGCTCAACTTGCAGTGGTGACAGCGCCCGATAGCGAATCAGAACCAGCACAAATGCGCGCGCAACCCGTTTTCTCATTGATGGAAAGTGGACTAGCATCAAATCTGCAATCTTTCTTAGAAAATGGCGGTCGAAAAGTCACCGCCTGGTATGCGAATTTGCGTATTGTTGAAGTAACATTTGAAGATGCCGCAAGCTTTAGGAATATCAATACACTGGCTGAATTACAGCACTACAATCAAACATTCGTCGACTAAACATTTTTATCATGCTGACACCGTGCCAGACTACAAATCAAGAACCCTCTTTACTCCAGGAAGTTCTGCAACTACAACATGATTACCAAGCAAATGCGCTTAGCGTCAGCGCAGCTCAACAGATTATTCAAGGATTTATTCAGGAAATTCGAGATACCGAATCAGTCAATTTACTATCGGCGTTTGAAAGAGTCTTAGCATACGATATCGCCTCCCCTATCGACGTCCCGGCGCATGATAATTCTGCTATGGATGGATTTGCATTTGATGGTGCGGCTTTACAAAGTGGTGGGACTCTAGAGCTAAGAATAGTAGGACATGCACTCGCTGGTCACCCATTTCAAGGGCAAATACAAGCAGGTGAATGCATACGCATTATGACTGGTGCGGTCATGCCGGCACACTGCGATACCGTCGTGCCACAAGAATTCACTGAGACCGTCAGTGAGAATCAGATTCGCTTCCCTGCTGGCAAATTGCAACTAGGCGATAACCGACGGTTTCGGGGTGAGGATTTAACTAAGGGCAAAGTCGCCTTGGGTAAAGGTAAACGTATCACGCCCGCCGATCTCGGCCTATTAGCATCGTTGGGTTTGATGCAAATTGACGTCAACCGAAAAATAAAAGTCGCCTATTTCTCAACCGGTGATGAGATACGTTCCCTAGGCGAATCACTGGAATCAGGCAGTGTTTATGATAGCAACCGTTACACCATCTACGGTATGCTACAGCGCCTCGGATGTGAGGTACTCGATATGGGTGTGGTTGCAGACAATCCCGATCAACTGGAACAGGCTTTGCGCCACGCGTGTGAGCATGCAGACGCGATTATTACTTCGGGCGGTGTGTCGGTTGGTGCTGCGGACTACACCAAACAGATCATGGCAAGATTAGGCGAAGTCGAATTCTGGACTATAGGCATGCGCCCCGGTCGCCCGATGGCATTTGGCAAAATTCAATCTGATGGACATAGTGCCTATTTGTTTGGTTTGCCCGGCAATCCAGTCGCTGTGATGGTGACTTTCTATTTTTTTGTAAGGCAAGCTCTGCAAGCATTAATGGGGGCGACTTCATCCCCTTTAATGACAGTACCCGCCATCTCTAAAGAAGCGATACGCAAGCGTCAAGGTCGAACCGAATATCAACGTGGCCTAGCGACAAAAAATGCGCAAGGACAGTTAGAGGTCAACGTAACGGGTTCACAAGGCTCAGGTATCTTACGTTCTATGTCAGAGGCTAATTGCATGATCATCTTGCACGATGCGTGCAAAGACATTGCGGCAGGAGATTTTGTCGAAATATTACTTTTTGATGGACTAATATAAAATTAACCACCGATTTTTGTCGCGAAACTCAGGTTAAGCTTGGTAGGACCCCATCCTAATGCGATAAGCTTTTCTTTTAGAGAAACTAAACCTCTATAATTGAGCTACGGTAATAAAATTGGATAGCAAAGCGTAATGGGACACCCTGAACAACTGAACAAGCACCCATCAAGCGGTTACCGTATTTTACGTGTGATCAAACTATGCCATGTGATACAACAACTTAGCTGGAGCTGGTTTTTTATCGGCCTCTGTTTTTGCATATTGCAAGCGCATTCTGCGCCCTCACTTGCCCAAACCAAAGTACCACTCTTATTTGGTGAAAATAGAAATGAAAAGGGAGAGCTGATTCCTGTTGGAGATCGCTTCACAAAAATCTTTTCGGCGATTGAAAAGGACTTGGGCATCAAGTTTGAACTACAAATGTATCCGTGGAACCGCGCAGTCAAGTTAGCAGGTACAGGTCATGCATTAATTTTTGGATTAAGTCACACACCTGAAAGAGAGGAAATTTTCACTTTTTCAGAACCAGCGATGTATCAATACCTTTGGCTAGTCACCCGTACTGATAGACAATTTTCCTTTAACAAACTGGAAGACCTTAAAGGTAAAACCATAGGCGTCGTTCGTGGTTCAAAATACGGCGGCGAATTCGATGCACAAAAAGACAAATTATTTAAAACGGATGATGATATCGATGCTTATGCACCTCGTTTAAAGAAATTATTAAATCAAAGAATCGATGCAATGATATTCGCCAGCGGTTTAACAGATGCCAAAGAAGTAGAAAAAATTGTTAACGCCATCAAACTATACAAAGACTCTGATCCTCAAACTTCTCCCGACATTCAATTTAGTGTATTACCTATGCCGGTCTTGAAAGATGGTATTTGTTTCGCCATCTTAAAAGGCAAAAACGACAATCTAATCAAGAACATCAATAAGTCCTTACAGAAATTTCACGCTATTGAAAAAGCCACATCCCGCAAGAAAAACTCTCCACCACCGAAGCGCTGATACAAACACATACAACTTACTACAAAATTAGGACAGGATTCCCTTATTTTTTCTTATCCGTGATCTCTATACTCGGTGTCTCAATCTTGAGTTCGGAGAATCTTTTGAAGTTACCTCTTATTTTAACTACCGTTATCGTTTTACTTTCTGCTTGCGGTGGAGGATCTAATCCTGACACCACAACACCTACCAAAAAAGTCAGTGTTTCTGATGTGACGACTGATCAATTGGTCTATCGCAAAATCAGCACCATTACAGTAAAAGGGCAGAATCTAGATGTGGGCATCAATTTATCCCATTCGGGCTGCTTGAAAATTACTGAATTGACGGGTAGTACTGCGACACAAAAAGTCTTCAGCTGTAAAATGGTTGGTGTTGGCACAGTGCCCGTTATCATCACAGATGGCTCCGGCAACTCGCTCTATGCGAACAACGCCAGCATTCCACTGGCAGCTCAGCCTCAAGTCACCATGGTCACGAATCAAGGCACGGTTATTTTGGAATTAAATCCTGCAAAAGCACCAATTACTGTCGACAATTTTCTTAGCTATACAGAATCGGGCTTTTACGTAAACAAGATCTTCCATCGCGTAATCAAAGACTTCATGATCCAAGGTGGGGGCTTTACTGCTGACCTGGTACAAGCAACAACGCAAGCGCCGATCAAATTAGAAGTTGGTAAGGGTTTGAGTAATATACGTGGCAGCATCGCCATGGCAAGAACCAGCGTGTTGGATTCGGCGACTTCACAATTTTTTATTAACGTTGTTGACAATGTCGCCTTAGACACCAGTGCGGGTGGTTATGCCGTATTCGGCAAAGTTATTAGTGGTTTAGATGTAGTCGACAAGATCAAAGTTTTGCCAACCAGCACGCGTGGCGGCATGTCGGACGTACCTGATACGTCTGTTGTCATCAATAGTATGCTGCAAACGCAGTAGTCATCTGGACTTACTACCACCTACTCCCTCTTCGGGCTGGCTTTTTAGCCAGCCTTTTTTTGCGCGAATAATTCAGTCATTTCAAGTGTTCACGGAAAAATCTTCATTGCTAATGGAGAATCAAAAGAAGAAATAATTGATTAGATTATTTTTTTCAACGCCAAATGATTGCATTCAACAGTGAGGTTTAGCAACCCAATGAAGTTTGAAAAAAATGGCTTGCATCTCAGTTGAAGCAAGCCGAATGAGTCTGAGTTGAGAGATCCGTAATCCTAGGCAAGGTCAAATAAGTTTTACTTTTACTTGGAGAAAACGGTTCACATAAAATACTTAGTCGTTGTTCTTCCTCTGACGTGCACCCATAATCAAGAGCCAAAAACATATTCCAATTTCTGCAATTTGTTGTGGCGTAGAAAATAGCCTAGCAAAAACTGTTAATGAGAAGTCTACCCAGAATAATTTACAGAAAAAACCAATAGCATAACTAAAACAACCTACCATCAATAAAATCCCAAATAATTTTGGTATAAAACCTGATTTATAAACTAAATAACCAAATGGAAACAACCATAATCCCCAAAAAATCTTAAGTAAAAAAATGCCGTTCTTGTAGTGATCTAACAATAAGCTGAATTGTCCATGTATTTGCGCTTGCGTAAAAAAAATCGAATAATGTTCACCATTGAGCAAGGACAAAATATCTAATTGATAGATTAAATTAACAAAAGAAATGGGGATACTGACTAAAACCAATATCACCATCAAGGACGCTGCATTTTTCCCAACGGGACTGAGCAATTGATACAAGGTCAACGACAGCAATATAAATGCTAAGTAACAAATAATTCCCGCAGAAATGCCAAGCTTAAATAAAGTCTGTGATGCACGGAGACTACTTACTGTCTCCACAATATCCGCTCGAAATATCTGTGAAGGTATATATCCCAAACTAAGAATGCCAGTAATCACAACGGTAAGATAGAAAAAACCGGCTAACCTAGCTAATTTATTGATTGAAAATTGCGTACTTAACATATAACTCCTTACTTTCTCTTGAAAATTAAAGTATTAATATTTTTTCACAAAGGTGTGCATACCAAATTGCAAGATTCGTTGCGTTGATCTTGTCTTGTGAAAAAGTGAGTTTTATCTTGGTGCTTTTTTTGTGCTGGTTTACTGCCTTAGTCCGATTTGCCCATAGAGTTGAACTTTTGCCGTTTCGCCCGAGATGTCAAAACTAGCGCGGACACCCGTGTTTGTATGAATGAAAGCAAAACCGTCGCCTTCAATGGGTGTCATCGCATAACGATCACCGTTTGGAAACACGATAGTTATCGTATTGTTTTCAACTAAGACTTGTATTTTCCAATCTTGTTCAGCGAAGATATACTTACCAGTTAGAGTCTGCAAAGTTTCGACGGCTTGCATTTTGCGTTGTACTTGGATTTCGCGGAACTGTGACCAATTGTAGGCACGAGATACGGCTTGGAAGAACTCAAGGCCGAGAGAGGAGCCATTGTCCGAATTGCTCATATAGACAGCACCATCACCGCTCTCTAGATTGATTGTCATGCCTGCACGATAACCCACTGTACCGCCATAATGCGTGATGAAAATTTGATTTTTCTCGCCAATCAAACGAAATCCATAGGCATGTCCATCAATAGGATTCTCTAAAAATTCCGTCATTGTTGCTTTGGAGATTAGCTTGCTTTTACCCAAATAAGCCTGACGTAACTCGATCAAGAAATTCGCCATATCAGTTGGTGTGGCCCACAAACCAGCAGCAGCTTGTTCAGGATGATTGTGCCAACCACCAGAGACCATATTGCCTTGTGCCGTGTGACCGCGTGCGGTATAAGGAAAATAGGCTGCTGGTATGGGCTGGGTAAATGTCGCTTGCTTCATGCCAAAAGGCGTCAACACCCAGCTTTGCATTAACTGATCAAACGGTGTGCCAAAGCGGTCTTGCAACGCGATTTCGAGTACGCTGTAGCCACCGCCTGAGTAGCGCACACCACTATTTGGTGCTTCTAGAACTTCGACCTTGCGACTATTTGCAGGTGGTTCGCCCATTACAGTTTGCAGATCTGTTGGTAGCGCTTGACCATTGGGATAACCAGCATAACCACCGGCGGTTATGCCCGAGGTATGTGCTAGCAAATTACGAATGTTTACTGGATTGTCTTTTGTTTGCGCACCTGTAGGGAGGCGATATGATTTTAAGTATTGGTCGATGTTTTCATCAAAGGTCAACAAAGTCTTCTGTTTCATCAGCAATGCGGCAAACAGTGTCACCGGTTTTGCCAGAGAACCTGCCTGAAAGATACTCTGGCAATCGGCTTTGCTACCACCTTGCGTTAAATGCCCCCATGCTGAACTCCAAGCCAATTTACCTTGATGTATGACTGCAACGGACAAGGCTGGCGATTTACTTTGCGCTAGGCGAGTTTCAATCGGAAATGATTGATTCTCGCCGCTGAATATGACTCTTGGCAGAAAATTTTTGGTAACAAGTGTCTGCCGAGCTTTCTCATTATTTGCAGTCATGCATTTCCAATGCTGTTTGTTGTTTGATGCAAGTGGAATGCCCAAACCAGACGATGCATTTGCCAGTGAATTTGCAAAAATTAAGCAACTGATAAATGAGAAGAGTTGCGCGATAAACTGCTGCTTAAACATGAATCTACCTTTCTTGATAAACGACAAACTGGAATGCAATATTACTCATAAAAAAAGCGTGGAACTGCGAGGTGCATCAAGCACAAATAATCAAGGTCTTGCAAAGATATTAGAGACTTGTGCATTGTAAGTTGCCTGAGCAATGCCCTAGTAAGACAGATCATTCAAGTGTGCTCTCAATGGGTCTGATTTTAGCTAGCTATGTACGCCTTATTCGCGACAAAACGACGCCGACAAATATATCCGATTTGATTTAAATTAAATCTGACAGATGCCAAGCGAAAATTGTCACTGTCAGATTGAGATTGATTTAGTAAATTTAACAATATATTTTTATTGCTGGCTGCGCTTCCATGTCCATTGCATGCTGACTTCTTTTTCTCCTTTTTTGCCTTCAATACGTGCATTAAGCTTTCCCTCTGCATCTAGCCAATAAATGATGCGTTGAGGAAAATTATGTTCTTTGTTCTCAAAAATGACTTTATTTGTGCTGGTTGTTAATAGTGTGAATGGCGTAGGCGTCCTTGACTTGGGGCTCGCGTAATAGACGATGTCTTGTTGGCTACCGTCAATGCGCATAAATTCCCACGACACCATTTTCCCGTTGACGATATCTCGATGTGTGCCAAGTAATGCACCACCTTCTGGCTTAGACCAACACTCTTCCATTTGCACGCCTCTATCTTCGCCACGCCAACACCCGGTCATCCAGCTCAAATTCTGAACATCTTCCGCGAAAGCGGGAAGATTGATGGATGCTAAAGCAGTAAGGAAAATAACTTTAAACATAGATGTCTCCAAATTAATGCGCGAAAGTACGCGCCGTTAGTATGAGATGATTTATTTCAATTTAATTGGAAATTTCCGAAATGACTTATTGTTTGCATGCGTGTTAGGACACATTTAGGCATCAGCTAAAATATCGGCTATCCGTTGCGGATCAGTAAAGTGCTTCGCCAGTGCACCGTCATGATCTCTAGTTTGTCGCGGTGAGCGTCCAACGAGTAGCCTAAAGTCTCTATGCATATGTGCTTCATCGTAATAACCTGCGGCCAATGCTGCATCAACAATCTTTTCCCCTTCTGACTCCTCAACTAACTGCAATACATGGAGCATTCTCACGATGCGGGCGTAGTGCTTTGGTGTTATTCCCATATCTGCGATAAACGCTAGCTCAATTGTTCGTGAGCTACGCGATAGGGCAACAGACAATTGATCGCTAGAGATTCTTCCTTTGCTTTCTTGAATAAGATTAACGGCTTTCTGTGCAAAATTACTGCGCGATACAGGTTTTAGCAGGCCAATTAGACATGTCTGAGTGATTTGCAATGCTGCGTCACCTGATGAACATGTTGATAGTTCCTTAATCAGATTGTCGTAAACTGTTTTACTAACAAGCTCATGAAGTTCGGTTTCAATATTCAAAGTGTTCATCATATTGAGTTCAAACACTTGCCATAGCATACTTGGTTTAAAACGAAGGCCTACAGTAGAAATGCGCTTGCCAGGTCGTATCATCCAAGGTTTTGTCAGAGTTCCGGCGATAAATAGCTTGGATTGTGTATGCCATTCACCTTCTATTTGTCTTTGGAATGGATCATACAAATGAATAATCAGTTCAGGGCAGCCATCGGGAATAATTCGCTCGATAGAGCGGTTTTCTTCGACCTCATCGTCCCAAGTATGCCAAACACACTCGAGTACATCTGCAAGTTCATTTAATGGGGCAAGAGCGTGATATTGAATCAAAGTGTCAACTCCAAATTAGAAAGGGATTTGCGCATATCTACTCCAGCGTCGTTGCGCTGCCTCATCGACCTAATTGTATTTTGTGTGGCAGTGCGCCAAAGCCTTACTTCACTTCACTTCACTTCACTTCACTTAACTTAACTTAACTTAACTGAAAAAACAGGATCGATTTGAGCTAGTACACATTAATCAAATTGTTTATTTGCTGATTCACACTATTCTTTGGGTGATATTGCAAGTGCTTCAATCTTCAATCTTCAATCTTCAATCTTCAATCTTCAATCTTCAATCTTCAATCTTCAATCTTCAATCTTCAATCTTCAAAAGACTACTGCCAAACGCCCTATCGACTCAAAAGGAATGCGGATATATTTGTACGAACTGCGGCCGGCCTTTCAACTGCAAAATCAATGTACTGTCTTCCTTACTAAAGAAAATTTTCTTAGTCAAAATAGCATTTAATTGATTATTCCCTGGCGATGCAGAAAATAACGCAAACTCATAGCAAGATACTTTTGATTAAACGCCAAATTCTTGAGGTAAATAACCTAGGCAACCACGTAGAACATATTAGAGTTATTAATCACCTCTTTATTTTCAAAAACAATCTGTCCACGCGAAGCTTGTTGTAAAGTGACGATCATTCTCACTAGTGAAGATTTTTCCGCCCAATTGGAGACAAGCAGGTCAAAAAGTTTCAATAGAACTCATCATACTGACGATGAAAGTAAAGTAAATATTGTAATGACGAACGACGCTTTAACTATGTCAAACGACGTTTAAATCATGTCGAATTACATTTCCTAACTATCATTTTCAACCAATTTAAAACAGACTCTTTCAGGGAACAAAAGACATGAAGCAATTATTGCAAGTATCACAATTGACTCGTTTACGAAGCAAACTCATATTGCTAGGCATAGTGGCTAGTACCAGTCTACTGACGGCTTGCAATGAGAACTATGCACCTATGGAAACGGTCAAACAAGTCGAACTAAAACAATATCTTGGCAAATGGTATCAAGTCGCTTTTATTCCAAACAGTTTTCAATCTATGTGTATTGCTGACACTCAGGCTGAGTATCAACTCGACGACAATGATGTTCGCGTCATCAATCGCTGTCGCACTAAGGATGGCAGTATAGAACAAGCAAATGGCATTGCAAAACTAGTTGAAAACAGCAATAACGCCAAACTCCGTGTGAGCTTTTTCCGTCCGTTTTATGGCAATTATTGGGTACTCGATTTAGATCCCAACTATCAGTGGGTGCTGGTGGGAGAACCCAGCCGCAAATACGGCTGGATACTTTCACGCACACCACAGCTTGATTCTACGATTCAAAAATCAATTTTGGATAAAGCCGAAACGCTAGGCTATCAACGCGATCAATTTCAAGTCAGCGTACAAAGTAATCCGCTCAAATAAATTTTTCCCGTTGCAAGATAAAACGTCCTGAACAAATTGTTTCAGGGCGTTTTCTTAATGCACTACCAATTCAACTGGCAAGCAATGGCTAACATCACCAAAGCCAATACGAAATAAATCAACTGCAGTGGAATCATCCATTTAGCCCAAGTCACCCAAGGAATTCGAGCTAAAGCCAACACCCCAACTGTGATACCAGATGTTGGAATCATCGGTGTCGTAAATTCACCGAATTGAAATGCTAATACCGCAGTTTGACGCGACACCCCGACCAAATCAGCAAGCGGCGCCATGATAGGCATGGTCAAGGCCGCCTGCCCGCTTCCTGAATGAATAAAGAAGTTAATCACGGTCTGAATCACAAACATTTTATGCGCGGCAAACACTGGATTATCCGCTTGCACTAGCGGCGTCAAATGAAACAACATGGTGTCGATGACATGCGCGTCACGCGCCAAAATCACGGTGCCACGTGCCAAAGCGATTACGAGTGCGGTCGTGATTAAATCTTTGGCGCCATGAATAAAGGCGTCGACAAACTCATCTGAGCTCAAACGTCCAACAACGCCGACCACGATTGCCATCACCAAAAATAGAGCCGCAATTTCATTAATAAACCACGAGTATTTCACCACGCCCAACACCATCACGCCCAGTGTCAACGCAAACATCAGCAACACTGCCTTGTGCGTTTTAGTCACTCCAGTAAAGTTAGCCAATTCATCGTCTTGTTTTTGTGCGCGTCGTTCTTGGTCAATCGCATAAGTCGGTGACAGCATAGGATTCTTCTTAATACGCGCGGCGTACCACATCAAAAACGCGATCGTCAACGCCGTCGCCAAAGCCCATACGATCAGACGAAATCCAATACCAGAAAACACGGGAACGCCAGCGATACCCTGAGCGATACCGACGTTAAAGGGATTTAAAAATGCTGCCGCAAATCCCACTTGTGAGCCGACAAACGGGATCGAAACGCCAACGATCGAGTCATACCCCAAAGCCAAGGCCAAAGGAATAAATATCATCACGAACGGGATCGCCTCCTCGGCCATCCCAAAAGTGGCACCACCCAAGGAAAACAAGGTCACAAATACGGGAATAATCATCACTCGCACTAAGTGTGAGCGCGTGTGTGCTTGCGCGACTGATTTGATCATCGAATCGATCGCTTGCGTTTTCTGTAAAACAGCAAATGCGCCACCGACAATCAACACAAATCCGATAATCAAGGCCGCTTCCACAAAGCCCTTAATCGGTGACATCATCAAATCGACGAATCCCTGCGGATTGCTGGCGACATAATGAAACGAATTGGGATCGATCACTGTTTTGCCATTGACCACTTGGGTCTCGTATTTTCCGCCTGGCACAAACCAAGTTGAAATCGCGAGTATCGCCAACAGTGCAAATAGCAGCACGAAGGTATTGGGCATTCTGATTTTTTTTAACATGCTAAGTCTCCATTTACTTTTTTAAATCGATCTACATCGACAATAAATTACCGTGGCGATAGGCACGTGTTCCAGCAACTTTCGCTACCCGCATACCATGTTGTGCATAGCGTCTCGCAACTCGGGCATATAGCACACCCGCGACACTAGAAATCATCGGCGTCACGACACCACTGATGGGGTCAATCACATCACCAATGGACTCGCCAGCCGCAATCATGTCTCCCGTATTTTTGGTAAACACTAAAGCACCTGCATGTGCGGCAGTAATTGGTTCGGAGCCCTCCAATGGCGTAGCTTGACAAAGCGCATCTGGCATCGGTGCGGCTACACCTTTGATATGTCCTGCTTGGATCAAAAATTGAAGGATGGCATCTGCATCTTGTTTTGCAACAGGATGTGCCAAATCACTCTCACCACGCAGCTCTATCGTGACCGCTTGGCAGCCCAAAGAGATTGGCGTATCTGAGCCAAAGTGCTGTGCCAATTCCCACCAATGACGCGAGCACGATTCATCAAATGGGTCATCACCAGAGAGCACTGACACCAGCAACGCCTGCGCCCCTAAATAGCGCGCTAAAGGTATGGTCGCATCAGCTAAGGGCGTGCCTGTGTAGAGGTGCATCACCGCTTGATTGTCGCAATGCAAATCGAGCACGATGTCCGCATCGATAGCTAATGTTTGCAATGTCTTTTTGAGCGTTGCAGCTTCATTCGCTGGTTGCCATGCTGCCATTATCGCGAGAGCTTCACTGCGTATCAACGCTGTATTTTCTTTCGCATCTGTACTCAAACGACCCGTCAATTTTTCGACCAACGCCGGAGTCAAATACTGATAGGCACGGTTAAAGTTAATCCCAGTGGCCAAATCAAATCGTCCAAATGCACTTCCTTGTATGTCTTGCGCCAAGCCAATCGGATTCGCAACTGGAACCAACACAATCTCACCCACAATTGCACCGGCTTGCTCTAAAACCAGCAGACTCTCTCGTAAGTAATGACTGACCAACATGCCGGGTATTTCATCCGCATGCAGAGAAGACTGGATATACACTTTCTTAGCATTGTTAGTGCTGCTAGCACCGCCAAAATGCAAGCTAGTAATTTGCCTCGTTGTGCCTGCACTCATCGCTGGCAGGGGATGGTTGTGAATTCGCATGGTTCAGTACTCTCTCTTTTCTTTTTTCAATCAATACAAAATGCTGTTGGCAATACACGCTGAGATCTCCATAAGTGCGGTTTCAGCTTTGTTATCCTTATCTTCCCTGCTACATCGCTTGTTTAGAATTAAACATCATTTTAATTTGTACCCGACTAATCAAGCCCGAAATAAACTAAAAAACAATTTTATGTCTGATTTTTTACACATTCTAACTTTATGAAAAAAATCTGACAATAACTATTGAAATTTATTTTGATTCGTTCTAAAGTTCGTCATCGAGATTGTTCAGAATTTTTCAAAATCAAGAAAATGAAAAAAACCCTTACACCAACCGAATCACACTCACCCGATCTGGTCTTTGCCAAATCGAGTCTAGGTGAAGCCTTGATGGCGCAGTTAAAGGAAGGCTCTTCGTCATATAAGCGGATTGCTGACTATCTGCTACGCAATCAAGTCAAAGTAACGGCGCTAGGCATTGAAGACATGGCTGAACAGTGTGAAGTATCCACTGCAACTATTAGCCGTTTTGCCCGCGATCTGAATTTTGCCAACTATGCGGCACTCAAAAACAAGATTGCTGAAACAGTACAAGAGATTTTTTCACCAGTCGAAAAACTTCGAAACACCATTGAAGGTCGTAAAAATGCCTCATCGCCCATGGGCGCGAGTTTGCAATCTGCGTTGGCGAATATCAATGCAGCGAGTCAGGGCATCAACGACGAACAAATTGAACAAATCATTACCCGCTTAGGCAAAGCTGGCACAGTCTACATCATGGGTTTTGGCATCAGCTCTCATTTAGCTGGCATGCTGGCATTACACCTGCAACCTTACTGTAATCTTGTGGTGGAAGACGTCGCTTACGGTGGCACC
>CAUPNA010000012.1:0-46996 GCA_963512475.1 uncultured Undibacterium sp. | reverse complement strand
CTTTGGCAAGTCTTATTTGGATAAACTGAATAAATCATATAAATCCTCCAGAACTCTCTACTTGCATTAATGAAACTCTAAGCACAAAAGAAAAACGCCCCAAAGGTGGGGCGTTTTTAAATGCATATTTACTCATGCAGCTATTTTGCGGCGTCCACCGCATCTGCAGATTTAAGCAAAGATTGAACAGCACGCTCAAATAATGGCTCAGTCTCCAAGAACTTAACACGTCCATGCGCAATCATCCGGCGGAACATTCTCACACTCACCATAGATGGCTGCTCCTGACCATCTAGCGTAAGAATAAGATTAGTCAGCGCAGGGTCAATCCAATTCAATTTACCTTGCCCTGGCTCTCCTCCGAGATTGATCTCAACGGCAACTCCCGTTTTCAATTGTTCCATCACCAAATCAATACTGTTATCCGCCGCTTTTTGCTCTTCTTCAGGGCTTTCTTTTGGTAACTCATGAACATAAACTTGATCCAGCAACTGCACCTGGATATCCAACTCCCTAATAGCGTCGTCTAAGAATTTTTTTACGCCAGAGCTATCCGGACTTTTAAGCGCGGCGAAATTTTCCAGATCTGGATCAACAAAGAAATCATTGAAATGATGGTGTATCGCGGATAAGGATGCTTGCTTCTGAAATGTCGCGGAATGATTAAGTCGCATCGTTTTTGTATGCGCATCAACCAGCCAATTCATCACAGCTTCTTGCTGAGTTGAACTCAAATTAATACTGGACATCCCCTCTTTCAAGGTCGCCAAAATTATGGGTAACAAGGCAAGTAGCTGTGAACGCTCTTCTTCGTTTGACTTCGGAATAATACTCCACAAAAGATCTGGCACTAGTAAGCGGAAGCGATGGGCGCGTTTAATATCTTCTCGATCTGCCAGTTCTAATGCATAAACCCAAATAGTTTCGAAAAAGGTTTGCAGATAGGGATCGATAGTCAATCCAAGCAATGCTTCATGCAACTGCGCAGATGTATGTGCAAAACGCAATGTTCTGTTCCGCGCATTCTCCGCCCCCTCGATGGCGCTCTCGGTTTTCTTGTCACTCGCGCGTAGTTCTTTTGCAATGAAGGCATCAAACTCGTCAAGCATCCGAGGGAAAATCTGTGGATTTTCACTCTCATCGTGCAACAAGGTTTCGACAATACGGCAAATTTCCTTCGTGATCTCAATGCCGCTAGGGTCAATCTGCTTCAAACCTAAAGAAATAGATCCGATGCGATTTACCAATAGTCTTGCGGGATGCCCTTTTTGCGTCAGCAAAGTACTATCTTTGAGTGCCAACTTTAGAACTAAGAACTGCAATCGACCTAACTGAGCCCGAATTTCTGCTGGAACTTGGGTGTCTCTAAGAATAAATTCAAACAGCATAGCGACGATATCAATCGTCATCTTCTCATCGATACTTGAAGCCTGTTCGGTTAACGCGCCCCGCTGCTCTAAAATCAAATTGCGCAAACCACCACTACCATCGAACATTTCCTGCCCAGATGGGGTATGCGTCTTCTGAAAGCTTTGAATAGATTTACTCAAGGCACCAAACGAAGTCGAAGTAGTATTCTGCGTTTGGCCAGTCACGCTACCAGAACCAACTCCGCCTTGCTGCCCTTCAGCGCCAGCCGAGTTTCCAGATTGGTGCGCTCCAGATGAAGTTGTGCCAGCACTTGCTGAGTTAGCATTTGTGGCACCCGATGTACTTGCATTCGCGCGCAACTGTTTGCCATCTTGTTGCGCCCCCATCTCCGAAGACATTGACATGCCAAGGCTGGCTTGTTGCGGGCCAAAGAAATTCCGGATTGCCTGACCTACGGCATCCCCGCCTCGCACCCAAGAAAAAATACCATTTGTCTCTGCGCTACCCGCATCCGCTGAATTAGCGCTCTGTCCTATTGAGTCCTCGTACGGTTCCTGCTGAGATGTGGCGTCATACGAACTCGCATTAGAGGAAGATTCTTTTCGTCCGCCAACTAAATTAGCAGCACGCGACATAGCAGAACTGAAAAATTGTTCAATTTGACTAGTTCGTGGCTTTTGCTGGCGAGCGGCTTGCGAGGATTTTGCGCCACTGCGCGATTGACCTTGATTTGCACCGTGGGATTCATGCCCGCCTGTTTCTTGTTCAGCCTCCTCTGCATCCACATCCGGCGGGCTCGTTGTATGCTCCCCTTGATTCGGTGCTGAAGTGGGTGATTTACGAATTTTCATTTGTAGCTGTGCCGCAATACCTTTTTGCGCCAGATAATTATTAACCGCGGTGTAAATGGCGGGAACAAAAGATATGAAATTATCGCAAAATCGCTCAATTAGAATATCCGTCAAATTTGGATTAACATCCAAACTCTCTATCGTGGATGAGATACAACGAGAGAACAAATATGGGCGAAAAGGATTTTCTCGTTCATTAGTGACTTCTTGGTCGAACAGAATGGCGACCCGGATATTCAGGTCCCGTAACTGCTCCTCAGCTTCGCGGCGGAATCGATTGGTCACTTCCTCCATCCGCAAGCCACCCTCAAATGCGGTGGGGTCGATTAAGGTCAACGATTCAGTGTTGAAATTAGCACTAGGACGGTAAGTGCTATAAGTCGTTTTAAAACTACGTGCAAGCAAATGCTCCATGGTGTTGGTCATCTGCTGAATAATGCCATTACCCTGTTCTACCAAAACCGTGCGGGCATCCAGTAAACGACCTTGCTCCAGCGATGAATAGGTATCATCTGCTTTCACAAAAAAATCTTCTATGCAGCGCGGCACAGTTCGTTGCATGCTTTCGATAAAGCTGCGCATAAACTCCGCGCGTGCACTAGTTAGTAAAGCACTATGATCCATACATCCTCTATCTCAGCGAGCCGACCAATAACACCAATAGTCCGTCAATACGGATTAGTTAAACGGCTTTCTTCTTTCGCGTTGTGACTTTCTTTGTTACCGCCTCAGTTGCGGACTCTACTTTAGCTTTAGCTGCCGTTTTTGCCGCCGGCTTGGCCTTACGCTCTTCGAACTCAAAACTGGTTTTGCCGTCTTTGCCTCTCACCAGGAAAGCCTTGAACGGGCGACGAGTCCTCTGAGAGATAAATCCAGGCAATAAATCGGTCTTACCTTCGACCAATAATTTACGCATTTGTTCTGGCAAAATTTCTTGCTGCAAAATAATGCGCCCGCTCCTAAAATCACACGCCTTAGGTTTTGCCACAGACTTTTCACAAACATAGGCCAAACCAAGTTCATACACATTGCTTGCACACTTGGGGCAAGGTCCTAAAACTTCAGACTGTGAAAAATCATGTTCTTCCCCATCCTCGCCGTCATCTTGATTTTGTCCAAAATCAAATTCTAACTTGAGATTCTTGATGTCCTCATCGCGCACTATTTTCAAAATAGCCGCAAATGGCCGTCCCATCTTGGAACGAAATCCTTGTAACGGTCCGATTTCACGTTTACTTAAGAGCTCCTCGACTTCCGCAACTTCAAATTGACGACTGCCTGGCGTCTTACTCATAGAAAATTCGCACTTAGTACAAGCAAAGCGACGATAATTCTCTTTGATCACGCCGCCACAATTTGGGCACGGCGTATGCAAGGTCGCGTAATCACCAGGTATCGTATCGTTATTAAATTCTTTTGCGCGTTTAACAATTATTTGCGTCATCTGCGCGATTTCACGCATAAACTCTTCGCGGGTAATCTTGCCACGCTCCATCTGCGCGAGTTTGTTTTCCCAACCACCGGTTAACTCAGGCGAAGTCAGCTCGTCCACACCAAGACCACGCAATAGCGTCATCAATTGAAACGCCTTAGCTGTAGGGATTAATTCACGGCCTTCACGCAACAAATATTTTTCGTACAATAAGCCTTCGATAATCGCAGCACGCGTGGCAGGCGTTCCCAACCCTTTTCCGGACATCGCTTCGCGCAACTCTTCGTCATCAATCAGCTTGCCTGCGCCTTCCATAGCAGATAACAAAGTGGCTTCCGAATATCGTGCAGGTGGCTTGGTGACCAAACCATTGGCGACAATTTTTTCGGTTTTGACTTTTTCACCTTTTGCAACGGCGACCAAATTGCCTTTATTTTCAGGATCTGTCTCATCTTGGGCTTCTTTACCGTAAATCGCCAACCAACCAGAATTGGTCATGACCTTACCTTCAGTCTTAAACTGATGCCCGGACACTTCAGTAATACGCGTTGTCACTTGATACTCAGCTGCAGGAAAAAACACAGCCATAAAACGGCGCGTCACCAAGTCATACAGCTTTTGCTCAGGTTCAGACAAATTCTTAGGAATATGACCAGTCGGGATAATCGCAAAGTGATCACTGATCTTGGTATTGTCGAAAATACGTTTATTCGGTTTAACCCAATTATTGTTCAAAATTTTCGCAGCGAATTGCTGGAAATTATTGATTTCACTAATTTTGCTTAAAGCCTCTTTGACCGATGGCAGATAATCTTCCGGCAGATGACGCGAATCGGTACGCGGATAGGTTAACACCTTATGCTTTTCGTACAACGCCTGTGCCAGACCTAAAGTGTTTTTCGCAGAAAAACCAAACTTCGAGTTCGCTTCACGCTGCAGACTGGTCAAATCGAAGAGCGCTGGCGCCATTTGGGTCGCAGGCTTAGACTCTTCAGTAACATTGCCCTGCTTAGTACGGCAAGCTGCGACAATGGATTCCGCTGCGGCTTTACTCCACAGACGTTCGGCCTTCTTCTCTGGATCTGTTTCATCTTTTTTGAATTGATGATCTAACCAACGGCCTTCATAAATACCCGCAGCGCAAACAAACTCCGCCCTTACTTCCCAAAAATCTCTTGAGACAAAGTTTTTAATTTTTTCTTCGCGCTCTACGACAATAGACAATGTTGGTGTTTGTACGCGCCCCACCGTAGTCAAGTAGAAACCGCCTTCTTTGGAATTAAATGCGGTCATCGCACGCGTGCCATTGATACCGATTAACCAGTCAGCTTCAGAGCGGCAACGCGCAGCATCAGCAAGCGGTAACATTTCTTCATCGCTACGCAATTTTTTGAAACCGTTACGAATCGCGTCGGCAGTCATTGATTGCAACCATAGACGCTTGATTGGTTGTTTGGCCTTCGCGTGTTGGGCGATTAAACGAAAAATTAACTCCCCTTCGCGGCCCGCGTCACATGCGTTAATTAAGGCTGAGACATCTTTACGTTTTATAAGTTTGTTCAACACCTTAAGGCGCGACTCTGTCTTGGCAATCGGATTCAAAGCGAAATGGGGAGGGATCATTGGTAAATGAGCAAACGTCCATTTGCCACGCTTTACGTCATATTCTTCAGGTACCGCGATTTCTAACAAATGACCGACTGCCGAAGACAAAACATACTCGTCAGATTCAAAATAATCATCGTGCTTGGTGAACCCGCCCAAGGTCTTTGCGATGTCATTCGCTACCGAGGGCTTCTCGGCGATGATGAGTGTTTTTGTCATAGTTGAGCTTCTAATTTTGGAATTTTGTTATGAAGTTTGATTGTGATGCTAGCCCCATACACAACACATGAATTGCATCGGCCTTAGTAATAATTTTCCCACCCAATCGGGAGTTAATTATCCAATCAATATTAATTTGCGGTCATGCAATCGTACGATTCACTTAATATGGTTTTTTTGAAAATGTTTTAATCCATGGCAAGAGAATCGCTATATATTAGCGGGGAATAATAAACGGAATGAATGACCAACTGCAATAGAAGCATGTTTTTTGACGCAAATAAAGGAAAAATCCTGTTAAAACCCGTCTCTTTATAAGGCTAATGTAGTAAACGTGACGCCCTTTCGTCATTTCGCAATAGTAAATCGTCAAATTTCAAGGTTTCAGGCTCTTGACCTTGACTCCACAGAATCATCAACACGACGATCTTTAATTCATCTACATCTACGGGACTATCGTCAAGCGCCATCGCTCTTTCAATAACAAGCTCCCGTTGTTGTGCGTTAAGCAAATTTGCATTTTGCAAATATTGCATAAATCCTATTGCATCAATCCCCAAAGTGCTAGTTTCTTGCTCAGTGTAGATACGAAATCCCGCGTTCTGCTGAGCTCCACCATTCGCTTCCTCATTTATGACATCACGATCAAGATACTTCGTGCTATCGACTAAGGAACTTAACCAATCAAGTGCGTCAACAATCGCATCTTCTTCAAAGCCGATAGCAGTCAATTTTCTTGCCAAAGAAACATTATCTGGGCAGTTTTCAGGTCGACAATAAGTTTCATAAAGATAAACGAAAATATCAAACATAAATACATCAACTCATTAATTCAAGAAGTACTGCCATAAGTTCTCCAAGCTAGATTTACATGAAACTATCTCGGTCAGACACGAGACTGGACTGGCCTGAATTGATTACTTCGGCACATGTAAGCGCTGAATCAAACCACCTTGCAATACCTCAATCGCACCGTTCAACTCCAGCTCAAGCAATTGCGCTGATAATTCATGGATACTCACCCTTGCATGTGTCGCCAAATTATCAATATGCACGGGATCATACCCGATTATAGATATGAGCTCATGTTCAGGTTCCGATTCGGGCGTAAATGAAACAGCTTGCAAAACAGGTTGAACATCGTTGGAGATTTGTATCTCATCTAAGATGTCTTGTGCCGTTTCTACCAGTTTTGCACCTTGCTTAATCAATTGATGACAGCCCTTGGCCAAAGGTGAGTGAATCGATCCTGGTATAGCGAATACGTCACGCCCTTGTTCTGCTGCCATCCGCGCAGTAATTAGAGAGCCTGATTGCGCCGCGGCCTCAATGACCAACACGGCATGTGACAAGCCGGAAATAATACGATTGCGCCTTGGAAAATTACTAGCTATCGCTGGCGTTGCTAATGCATATTCGCTGACGATGCAGCCTTGCTCTGCTATTTGATGTGCCAACACACGATTCCGTGCTGGATAGACAATATCCGCACCAGTTCCTATCACCGCAATCGTCGATCCTTTTCCTCGTAAAGCGCCCTGATGCGCTGCAGCATCGATTCCAGCGGCGAGTCCAGAGCTTATGCTCAATCCAGCTTGGCTTAAATGTTCGGAAAATTTTTCGGCATTTTGTATGCCTTGCACTGTAGCGTTACGACTACCGACCACTGCAATGCCAGAATGAGACAACAAATCAAGCCGCCCCTTGACGTACAGCATCAACGGCGGATCCGGAATCGTCAGTAAATTCGGCGGGAAACGCACGTCTGCTAAAGTGAGTACATGGTTACCTGGCTGCTGTAACCAGTGCTGAGTCAACTCTATTTGCACCTTTAGTGCATCATCCGGCGCTTGCAGAATTGAGCGTGCAATGCGTGCTGACACTTGGGACTGCAATGCTGAAAATTCAGCCTGAAATACTTGCGAGGGTAAGCCAAAAGCAGCCAGCAATTTGCGCGCCGTTTCATTCCCGACGCCAGGAATCTGCAATAACCGCAGCCAATCTACCCAATCAAGGTCGTCACTATTCATTACGAAACATCACCGAATATGGCTAAGCACGCATTTTATTGATCTGTATTTGGTCTATTTCTCTGGCGTGCGAACAATGTCACCAACGTTTACAACGTCAGTTACTTGCATCACCAAACCATAAGAGATATTTTTAAACACACGGAAAATAAATAACTGACCGTACATTTCGTCCGGCAAACGAATCGGCTTTTTATCATTGGTTTTATCTGGAATTACCTTACCAAAACGACCAAGCTCCAATACGGTGCCGACGTCAATGCCAGTTGCCGAACCACGGTTAATACTCACGATATTATTTTGTCCGGCCACGCTGACGCCGCCATACACGGCGACTACGCGCGCTTTGACTTCACCTTCAGGACTATGAGGGACATAATTAATAATGGGTGTTGGAGGAATCGGCACTAAACGATCGCCTATGCCCATTTCCTCTTTGGAAGAAACCACGAAAAAAGTATCGACGCCATCCGCCGTTTTTGCATTGCGCTCTAATTTCACAGTGCCGATATACACCGCTTCATAACCAATGACTTCCTTGGTATCCGGATCTTTCAATGCCACTCCAGGACGAAATACCTGAAATGAGGTGCCGCTCTTCAAATCGCCGCGGACATAGACTTTGTCGCCCTTACCCAAATAAACGCGACCTTCTTGCGCTGCCACAATACGTGGTGCGGCAGCGAACTCATCTTTTTCGATAACCAGAGGTTGAGACAAATAGGGTTCAATCAAATTATTGGGAATAGCTGTAATTGCATTATTCCCCTCTGACCCCATGCTGCGGGTTTGTGGCGTCAACTTGGTAATACCTGTCGCAGCGCCATCTAAGGGATTAGCCAGACGCAAGCGGCCATTTACGCGGTCGAAATAGACGATCTGTTTAGGATATATCCAATGAGGGTTACGAATTTCTTCTTTATTCATGCCCCAAACTTCGGGCCAGCACCATGGGTTCTGTAAAAATTTTCCAGAGATTCCCCACAATGTGTCACCCTTCACCACCACGTGTTTATCTGGTGCATTAGGCAAGAACTGACACTTGCTACTTAATGCTGGAGGTGCTGTATTTACTGTTTCCTGTCCAAGCGCTGTCATTGAAAGCGTGAGAGGAAAAGTCAAAGCGAGGGCGATTGTGCTAAACTTTTTCATGAATTTTTCCGATGCAGGTAGCTGATTCTAGGGAATGGCACGCCTCTATCCTCTGCCGAAGTGATACTGTTTTATTTCGTCTGGACGATGTTGCACTTGCCAAACTTACCAAATTGAATCAAATTCTGCCCATAAATCCTTGAACTAGCAAGAGAAACCGCAATCTGGCGCCTCTCGTTTGTTGTGAAATGTCTTATGTCTATACTTAATATTCTTCGTTATCCCGATCCGCGCTTACATAAAATCGCTAAACCAATCACCGTTTTTGATGAGCGCCTGAAACAATTAGTCGCCGATATGGCGGAAACCATGTATGACGCTCCTGGCGTTGGCCTAGCGGCATCGCAAGTCGATGTACATGAGCAATTAGTCGTTATCGACACCTCAGAGGACAACTCAGAGTTACGCGTTTTTATTAATCCTGAAATCACGTGGGAAAGCACCGAGCGTAAAGTCTACGATGAAGGCTGCCTATCAGTCCCGGGCATCTACGACGACGTTGAGCGTCCCGCCGAAGTCAAAGTTCGTGCTTTAGATATCGACGGTAAAGTATTTGAATTGCATGCTGACGGCCTCTTGGCCGTTTGCATACAACATGAAATGGATCACCTGAAAGGTAAAGTTTTCGTCGAATACTTATCGCCAATGAAGCGCAATCGCATCAAAACCAAGATGTTGAAAGAAGAACGCGAACATAAGCAAAAATCGAGTAATCGTCGATGAAAGTCATTTTTGCGGGCACACCCGAGTTTGCCGCCACCGCCTTAAAAGCGATCCTTGATGCTGGTTTTGAAGTGCCTTTGGTGCTCACGCAACCAGATCGCCCAGCTGGTCGCGGCATGCAATTGCACGCATCCGCGGTTAAACAACTTGCTTTAGCGCACAACATCCCTGTAGCTCAGCCAATCTCCCTTCGACTGGACGGCAAGTATCCTGAAGTGGCTGCAGAGGCTCACGAATTGCTACGCAATACGCCACACGACATTATGGTGGTGGCAGCTTACGGATTAATTTTGCCCCTCACATGTTTGCAAATACCGCGCTTGGGATGTTTAAACATTCATGGCTCGTTGCTCCCTCGATGGCGTGGCGCGGCACCGATTCATCGAGCGATTGAAACCGGCGACGTCGAAACAGGCATCACCATCATGCAGATGGAAGAAGGTTTAGACACCGGGCCCATGTTATTAAAACGCAGCCTGCCCATCCTTGAACAAGAGAGCACCGCCACCTTGCACGATAAACTCGCGGAGTTAGGTGGGCAAATGATCGTAGATGCCTTGCAACAACTTGGGACTGGTCCACTGGTCCCCACCGTGCAGCCCGAAATAGGGGTAACCTACGCTGCCAAGATCAGCAAGGAAGAGGCAGCGATTGATTTTAATTTACCCGCGGAAGTTATCGCCCGCAAAATTCGCGCGTTCAATCCCTTCCCTGCCGCACATGGCAGTATCAACAGCACTGTCATCAAGTTCTGGCGTGCCGAAGTTGTTGATGACAAAACCGAGAAGTCGAGCGGCTCTATCATCGAGGCATCCGGGCAGCAAGGGGTCTTAATTGCTTGTGATGGAGGTAAATCTCTTTTGCGCGTATTGGAGTTACAAAAACCTGGTGGCAAGCGCCTGCCTGCACAAGAATTTTTGCAAGGATTTCCATTGCAAGTCGGGCAAATCTTTCAAGGATAAGACTTATCAATAAGACTGATATTACATAAGCCGCTTGCTTAACGCCGAAACAATCCAGCTCAAATAAGCTGTGGTGCGATTCGCGCCCAGCTAATTTGTCACATTGCCATCACCAAGGCGCATTACAATAGCCACTATTAAACCCAGATTTTCTATTAGGCGTGCTTGCGGTGCTATTGGTGCGCTGATGGAGCATTTTTGGCCATTTTTGCTGCTCTTCGTTGGTTTTGATTGTCCCTAGCTAGCTATTGACGCCTCATTCACAACAAAATTGCCTAAAAAAGTGCATCCGTCATCATCAAAAATCCTAATGAAAAATCTGCATAAAAAAATGCGCAAAAATAGGTGAATCGATGGACAAAATAGCTGACAAGGAACAATTATCTTATGGTGCGGACCAGTCGGGATTAATTTGCGGCTACTTGTTTGATAATCAGCAAGCTGGGCAATTGCTACACACCACTCAGGTACTCGATTGGCTGCGCACCCAACCAACCTCAGAGAGCCAAGGTTTTCTGTGGTTACATTTCAATTTAACTCACGCCGCAACTGAAAAATGGTTGCATGAGCACACCGCATCACCCGAAGAGTTTTACGAAAGCTTACATCAAGGTTCACGCTCGACTAGGATAGAACACGCCGATCAACATCTGATCGCCGTGGTCAATGATGTATTACATGATTTTAGTTTTGACCCATCTGAAATTGCAACACTATGGCTCAACGTCAGTCGCAACGTGATGATCAGCGCCAGGCGCAAACCCCTAAAATCAGTAGATCATTTACGCAATGCCGTCAATGCGGGTGAAATTTTTCAGTCACCTATGGAGTTGCTGACGCACTTATTACGCGACCAAGCCGACGTGTTGACCGGCATCGTCCGCAATGCCATCACCAAAATTGATGATGCTGAAGATCATTTACTAGCGGATCGAATGAATAAAAAACGCGGCAATTTAGGTGAACTGCGACGCTTGCTGGTTCGCCTGCAACGTTTATTAGCACCAGAGCCAGCTGCCCTATTTCGCCTCTTACAAAAACCGCCTGAATGGATGGCTGAAAACGACGTCCATGAATTACGCCAATCGACAGAGGAATTTTCGGTCGTATTAAGCGATATGGCATCATTACAAGAACGCATTAAATTGCTGCAGGAAGAAATTGCCGCGTATGTCAATGAACAGAACAACCGATCCCTCTTTGTCTTGACCATCGTTACCGTACTGGCTTTGCCTATTAATATCATTACAGGCTTGATGGGCATGAACGTCGGTGGCATCCCTTGGGCACAAAACGAGGCTGGCTTTTGGATTATCATCGCCATCATCGCCAGCATTACCGTCGTGGCAGCATGGTTGGCATTCAAACCTAGGGATAGAGATCGATGAACAGCTATCTTGGGTTGAAACACTTACACATCACTTGCGTGGCGTTGAGTGGTAGTCTGTTTGTCCTGCGCTTTATCTGGCGCATGCAAGCTTCTTCTTTATTGCAAAAAAAATGGGTGAAAATCGCGCCCCATGTCGTTGACACTTGCCTCCTACTCAGCGCCATAGCGCTTGCCCTTATCGCGGGCATTAATCCCATCGAACAAATCTGGCTGAGCGCGAAAATCATGGCGCTTGTGCTTTACATTGTACTAGGTACGTTCGCCATAAAACGAGCCGAAAGCAAAGCGGGACAAATCATTAGTTTTGTATTGGCTTGCTTGGTGTTTGGTTACATCATACTCGTCGCGATCAGCAAACAAGCGCTGCCTTTTGTGCAGACTTGAATCCAGAATCAAGTATCGATAAAAATCACGCACGCAAAAATTCAAAAAACATTTGCATCAGGAGACAATATGAATAACTTCAGCAAACTCATCATCGCCGCCAGCCTTAGCAGCATTCCATGTGCCCATGCGCAATCAAACCAACAAAGCACTCACAATGCAGAAGATTTAACCGCCATCGCCCATCAGTATCAGCAAGGCAAAACCACGGCAGTAGAACTACTTAAAACCTACCAGGCACGCACAGCCCAACTCAATCCACAACTCGCGGCAGTCACTGCGATGCGCAAAGAAGCAATGCAAGACGCAGAAGCAGCTGATAAGCGAGCACGTCCGGTATCTAATGCGGGCTTAAGTTTGCAAGGTCTTCCGTTGATGGTCAAAGATAATATCGCCGTCAAAGGTATGGTGACGACGGCTGGCTCCTTAGCACTGGCAGAGAATATGGCGAGTAGCGATGCCACTATCGTACAAAAGTTACGCGCAGCAGGTGCCGTCATTGCGGGCAAAACTAATCTGAGCGAATGGGCGAATTTTCGCTCCACCAAATCAAGCAGTGGCTGGAGTAGTGTCGGTGGACAAACACGCAATCCTTACAATACCGGTAAAAGCCCTTGCGGCTCCAGCTCAGGCTCTGGTGCGGCGGTGGCTGCACGCATGATCCCCGCTGCCATCGGTACCGAAACCGATGGATCAGTAGTATGCCCGGCGGCGGTCAATGGTCTAGTGGGATTAAAACCGACATTAGGATTGGTCAGCCGCAACGGTATCATTCCACTCAGTCACAGCCAAGACACTGCTGGCCCTATGACTTTAAGCGTCAGAGATGCCGCTCTAATTATGAATGCCATTGCTGGCTCCGACGCTGCAGATCCCGCCACCAAAGACGCCGATAAGTTGCGCGCCAAAGACTACACCGCGGGTTTGGACTCGAACGCTTTAAAAGGCAAACGTCTCGGCGTTGTGACTAAAATGCTGGCAGGATATGATAAGCAAAGTTTGGCCTTATTTAAACGAAGCTTGGATATTTTAAAAGCGCAAGGCGCTATCATTGTTGAGCAGGTTGAGCTTGGTAACTTAGAACAGGCGGAGAAAGATGAATTCGCTGTCTTACTTTATGATTTTAAAACCGACTTAAATCAGTATTTAGGCACAGCACCCGCGACTGTAAAATCTCGCTCATTGGCCGACATCATGCAATTTAATAAGGCAAACGCTAAACAAGTCATGCCACACTTCGCACAGGAAATCATGGAGTTGGCGCAAGCCAAAGGTCCTTTGACTGATGCCGATTACATTCAGGCAAGTACACGCGCCAAAAAACTCACTGGCGTTGAAGGTATTGATGCAGCACTAAAAAAACATCAACTGAATGCATTAATCGCCCCCACCACGGGACCTGCCTGGGACATCAATTATAAGAAAGGCGATGTGATTGCAGGCAGCGCCAGCTCACCGGCTGCGATTGCGGGTTACCCACATTTGACCGTCCCGATGGGATTGGTGAAAGGTTTGCCAGTTGGTCTCTCCTTCTTCGCGGGTGCGTGGAGTGATGCCAGCTTACTGAATATGGGTTATGCCTTTGAAGTAGCACGCCCAGCCTTGCCAGCGCCACAACTAAAAAAATAAGGCGTGCGTATTTTGTGAGATGTTAATTCAGTTGCATCGCTCGATTAAACGGCACCGCGCGGGGCAGCTGAATACACATCAATTCGTCGCAGACTCAGACAAGACTTCCACCATCCACACCGTCGTATCTGCAAACTGCTCAAACGGGAGTACTCGCCCAATAAGGCGCGCCTGAAAACTTGAACCATCAACACGCTTTAGGGGACAGACCACTTCAGTCGGCGCATCCGCACGCAAACGCATACCAATTTGACTGCGCAGTTTTTTATACGCATCTTCATTTTCGTGCATAGTCAAGACTGAAACCGTCAACATATCTTTAGCGTCACGATATGAAAAAATTTGCGCCAACATGGGATTCGCCCGCATGATCTTATCGTTGTGGACCAGCATAATACCGACTGGCGTATGAGCAAATAAAATTTCTAATTCACTCGCTAATTTCTTATAACGATCTCGTCCTGAACGTAAAATATCTTCGAAATGTCGGATTTCCATCTCATGTTTTTTATGTTCAGTAATATCGACGTGGGTGCCCAACATACGCACCGCGCGCCCATTCGCATCCCACTCAACCACACTACCTATCGATAACAGCCAACGCCAGTCACCATTTTTTGCACGCAAGCGGAACTCGGCTTGGAACGGAATTTTTCCCTGCGATTTAAAATGCTGTTGATAAGCGGACTTCAAATTGGCAACATCGTCAGGATGTAAACTATCCATCCAAAAATACTGCCAGAATTTTTCAGTATGGTTGCGATAATCAGATGGCAAACCCAATACTTCAGCATATTCCCGGCTAAATTGCCCTTGCCCGCTGGGAATATGAATATCGTAAGAGCCAAGTTTTATGCATTTCAAGGCAGCATGAATCCGCGCATCTGTGGCACTTGCGTGCTGTTCAAGAAACTTACGTTCGCTAACATCAACCAAAAATCCATGCCATATCACACTCCCATCAGGCTGTTTGCTGGGGAACGCCTCACCTGATAAATATCGTTCGCCCTGCTTCAAGACGATACGATAATCGAGGTGCCAAACCTGCAAAGTTTGCGCAGAATATTTCATCGCCTCGCGCAAGTATTCAAGATCGTCAGGATGTACCTGCGCGAACATAGGCGCAGCATTATCCTGCACCTCGCTCGCTGCTACACCATGCACATTCGCGATCGCATCACTAGCGTAAGGAAGACAACAGCGTCCGCCTGGGAAACGCTGAAATTGATAGAAGAAAATTTTCGGCAACTCACGTGACAAATTTTCTAAAGCTTGATGCCCGCGTTGATGATTCTCACCCACGTTATTTGAAACGGGCAATATCACAGGTAATGCCGCCAAAGTGCCCTGCATACGCAAGGCTTTATTTGTCTCACTCTTCGTCAAAACCACACCACGAGCGCGCACCCATTTCCAACTACCATCGCTACACAGCATTCGGTACTCATCCTGAAATTGTGCGCTACGTCCATCAACACAAGCACGCATCGCTTGCATCGCCGACTTCACATCGTCAGAGTGAATCCGACTGAACCATTCATCGATATGGGTGCCCCACTCGCCTGCCGGATAACCTAGCAAGTTTTGAATACTGGAGGAAAAGGACATTTGATTGTCCAAAATCGTCCAGGTCCAGATAGGTTCACCAAATAACTGCAAAAGCTGGTTAGCATCCAGCGCTTGAACCTCTTTGTCACCAGGTATTAAATGACCGAGTAATGCTGACTTACCAGAATCAGTATTTGCGAATGGATTCGAGGAAGCAGACATAGTTGGACGAATAAAAGTGAATAGAAAGTAAATTGAAATGAAAATATGAAAACCTGAATTCAACAACATACTGAACTTGTTTTGACGCTTTGTCACCAGAGAGTTAACTCGGTTTTCTAATTTATTTTTTCCATCCGAAATGACTATATGAAAAATCAAATCTCAGCATAGATAATCTAGGGCTTAAGTACTAAAATCCGATAAAATACTGAACAAATAATCAGTATGCAGGACCAGCACTTAAGAATCACATGACGCCAATACAACGAAAAATCATTCACTGCGACTGCGATTGCTTTTATGCATCGGTAGAAATGCGCGATGATCCACGTCTGCGTGAGCTGCCACTTGCGATAGGCGGCAAGGCCGACCAACGCGGTGTTGTCGCGACCTGCAATTATGTCGCGCGCAAATTTGGGATACGTTCAGCCATGCCTACCTCGCAAGCATTGCAACGCTGCCCCGATCTGATCGTCATGCCGCCAACTATGGAAAAATACCGGATCGCATCACGTCAGATCCTGGCGATTTATCGGGACTACACTGAGCTGGTCGAGCCACTCTCCTTAGACGAGGCATTTCTCGATGTCAGCGCTTCCCCCCAACAGCAAGGCAGCGCCACTCGAATTGCCCAAGAGATACGCGCTCGTATTGCCAAAGAAGTTGGGATCACGGCCTCAGCCGGCGTGGCACCGAATAAATTTCTCGCAAAAGTGGCCAGTGATTGGAACAAACCTGACGGCATGTATGTGATCCTGCCTGAGCAGGTAGCAGAGTTTGTGGCTACCTTACCCGTGGCCCGACTTTTTGGCGTTGGCAAAGTCACTGCCGCCAAGCTAGAACAGCTTGGCATTCTCACTTGCCAAGATCTACTCACCTGGAGTCTGCCTGACTTAATGCAACAGTTCGGGAAATTAGGCAGTCGTTTATATTCTTTGTGCCGCGGGATAGACGAGCGACAAGTACAACCCAGTTCCGTCAGGAAATCGGTCAGTGTCGAGGAAACTTATACCCACGATTTGCCCGACTTAATCGCCTGCTTAAATGAATTGCCGATGCTGTTTGAGTCGTTATCAAAACAAGTAGAACGCACCAAGACTCAGAATCAAATCCACAAATTAAATATCAAAATTCGCTTCAAAGATTTTAAACAAACCACTGTGGAATGCCGCGCTGATAGTTTGAACAAGGAGAAATTTGCCGAATTAATTACCAGTGGCTATCAAAGACGGCAATTGCCGGTAAGGCTGCTGGGCTTGGGAATAGGTATTGAGGAGAGAAAAGTCATAGCGCAGCTAGACTTGTTTCCTTACAACGAGGAAATTTAATAGTAATAGTACTATTAACGGTGGTGCGCCAGACACGATTCGAACGTGCGACCCCAGCCTTCGGAGGGCTGTACTCTATCCATCTGAGCTACTGGCGCATCAATACTCTTAAAATAAACTACTAAAAGAGGCGCGTATTCTACCGCAAATTGGCGCTGAGCTCTTTAGCAATTGTTCGCTATTTTGTGGATTTCTTGGGCGTTTGAACCGTTTCTGCTGTCTTAAAAGCCGATTTTTCATTCCAAAACACAAGCTTTAGCTCTATAATCTGATGTTTTACGCTTTGCCTGAAGTTTTGTGCGGCGAGCAAACCTGACATTATTTTTTGCATTGAGGAAACCATGAGCGACGCCCACGACGAACACGAATCAGCAATTAAAACGCCTAAGCAACTTATCGTTGCCGTTCTTGCTGGATTTATTGTCCCTGTTATCATTATTGTGTTGTTGGTGAAATATGTTTCCAGCAACACGACGACTGGTGCCGGTTCCAATAGTCAATCACCAGAAGCAATTGCCGCGCGTATCAGTCCTGTTGCCAACGAAGGCTTCACTTTAATTGATGCGAATGCACCTAAAGTTTTACAAACGGGTGAAGCAGTCTACAAAGCGGCTTGTGTTGCCTGTCACGGTACGGGCGCAGCAGGTGCACCAAAATTTGGCGATGCGGGTGCTTGGGGTCCTAGAATTGCACAAGGCTATGACACTGTTTTAAAACACGCAGTTGAAGGTTTGCGCGGTATGCCAGCCAAAGGCGGCAATGCAGATCTGGACAACGTAGAAGTTGCACGTGCTGTAGTTCATTTAGTAAATGCCAGCGGCGGTAAATTTAAAGAGCCAGAAGTCAAAGCGGCAGCATCTGCTTCAACGGAAGCTTCTGCGAAATAAGTTGCTCTAGTCTGTTCTGCAAAAAAGCCAGTCAATTGACTGGCTTTTTTATTGTCCGAAACCGCTCCACTGATGCGACGTAAACTAATCTAGAAACAATGTGGGTTTAGCCCAGATTTTCCATTAGGCGCGTCTTCGACGCTATTTGAGCGCTGGCGGCGCATTTTCGGTCATTTTTTTCGTTCTTCGTTGCAAATAGCTAGCTATTTGCGCCTCATTCACGTAAAAACTGCCTCGAAACGTGCATCCACCATCATCTCAAATCCGAATGGAAATTCTGGGCTAGTGTTGATTCATCTTGATCTAGGCGTCTGCTTAATGAAGCCAATGCCTAGAATAGACGTTACAACGAGGCAGCGAGTTCTGCACCTTCTTTAATCGCACGTTTTGCATCAAGCTCGGATGCCAAGGCGGCACCGCCTATCTTATGAAAACGTGGACCCGATTCACTCGGCTGTGCTGGCATTAACTCAGTCAAGGATTCTTGCCCGGCACACAGGATCACATGATCGACATCTAATATTTGCGTTTTGCCGCCTATGCTTACATGCAAACCTTGATCATCGATTTTTTGATAATCAACACCCGCCAACATCTGTACTTTATTGCGCTGCAAAGTCGCTCTGTGTACCCAGCCCGAAGTTTTACCCAACCCAGCACCAACCTTGCTTGCCTTGCGTTGCAATAGATAAATCGCACGCACAGGATGGGCTTCTTCTGGCTTCACCAGACCACCATTTTGCTTAGCTTGTAGATCAATGCCCCATTCGCCTAACCAAGTGGACAATGGAATAGGCAAAGGAATCGTCGTGTCATGCAAAAGATATTCAGCGACATCAAAACCGATACCACCGGCACCAATAATCGCAACTTTTTTGCCGACGGGCTTTTTGTGTAAGAGCACGTCCAGATAGGACATGACTTTAGGATGATTAACGCCTTCAATTGCTGGTGTGCGCGGCTTGATGCCAGTGGCGACAATAATGTGATCAAAACCTTGCGCGACTAATTCTTCACGCGTGACACGTTTGCCCAAATGCACTTTGACACCAGTGACTTCAAGACGCTTACTGAAATAGCGTAGCGTTTCCTTGAACTCTTCTTTACCCGGAATCTGCATCGCAATTTTAAATTGACCACCGACGCTATCTGAACTATCAAACAAACTGACATCGTGACCGCAGGAAGCAGCTACTGTCGCAGCAGATAATCCTGCTGGTCCTGCACCAACTACCGCCACACGTTTAACCACCGTTTTTTTCAAATACAGTAATTCGGTTTCGTGCGCTGCACGCGGATTGACTAAGCAACTGGCACGTTGATTGGAAAAGGTATGATCAAGACATGCCTGATTACAAGCGATGCAGGTATTAATTTCATCGACTCTGCCTTCTGCTGCCTTGTTGACAAATTCGGGGTCTGCTAGGAAAGGACGCGCCATTGACACCATATCGGCGATACCATTGGCAATAATTTCTTCCGCCTGCGCCGGCATGTTGATGCGATTCGACGCGATAACAGGAATAGACACTGCTTCTTTTAAACGCCCTGAAACTGCCGCAAATGCTGCGCGTGGGACAGAGGTTACGATCGTTGGTACTCGCGCCTCATGCCAGCCTATACCGGTATTGAACAAAGTCACACCGGCTTTTTCCAGTGCTTGTGCGACCGCCACCACTTCCTCCCAACTATTACCACCTTCTACTAAATCCAAGATCGAATGGCGATACATGATAATGAAATTTTCACCTACTGCGGCACGTACACGTTTTACAATTTCAACTGGCAAACGCATCCTGTTTTCGATAGAACCGCCCCAAAGATCCGTGCGCTGATTGGTGCGTACACACAAGAATTGGTTCAGCAGATAACCTTCGCTGCCCATGATTTCTACGCCATCATAGCCTGATTTTTGCGCTAATTTTGCACAGCGCACATAGTCACGAATCGTACTTTCAATGCCAGACTCGGTTAATGCTTTCGGCTTATATTTTGAAATAGGGGATTTTTTATCGGACGCCGATACGATGAAAGGTTGATAGCCATAGCGACCCGAATGCAGGATCTGCATGACGATCTTGCCGCCTTCTTCATGTACCGCACGCGTCACTTTACGGTGATTAAAAATGTCGCCCAGGCTATTCATCGTGCCACCAAATGGCAGCAACCAACCGCGACGATTGGGAGAAATGCCACCTGTGACAATTAAGCCCACACCACCGCGAGCACGCTCTTTGAAATACGCAGCTAACTTACCGTAGTTGTAAAAACGATCTTCTAAACCGGTATGCATCGATCCCATCATCACGCGATTGCGCAATTGGGTGAATCCCAAATCCAAAGGTTCTAGCAAATGAGGAAAATGTGCGTTCTGCATGGACAGCCCTAGTCAAAAAACAAGATGAGCTAAGAATACACAAGCTGTCTGAAAATAGCGAAATTTTGCCTAGTTATTATTCTCTAAAATGCACAAAACCTAACAAAAAAACAAAGTTACAAATCACAACAAAGAAAGTAACAGTTGTAAGCATTTTTGTTTTTCACCTGATTCAAGCCTATCCTAAATTACATTCTTTCCAGTTCCACATGAAAGACAATATATGGATAGCCACTTCATTAATCACTTACCCTCAGGAACATTATCCGCTGATGTCGATCAACTATTCACTGATTTTGACTATCTTGGTCTATTTAAAAAATACGGATCTTGCTGCTTATTTATCAATAGTTTGTTATGCAGGACCTTACGTAAAAAACAATATCAGGTAGAACTCATAGTCTGTTATGCGCAATTAGAAGAGGAACAGCGAAGATTTTTATTAGGGCATCCAAAATACACTAAGCCTGGTCAACTCGCAGGTCACGTATTTTGTCTCGTCGACAATCAATATCTGATTGATTTCGGACTTGGTAATTTGCGAAAATTCGACTCCCATTTTGCCCAAGCTGTCGCGTGCACAACAAGCGAGGATGCAAACTATATCGCAAGTATCGCAACCACCACTCACCAAACATTAACTTGGCTAGGGAATCACACAATACCTGACTTAGAGTTTGCAATTCATGCGCAGGAATCTGCGGTAGTTAAAACGATGAGCTCGATAGAAAAATTTCAAAGCGACCGTCTCGGTCATTGCGTACGCAAAACTCTGCCACCTAAGCATCGACGATCTGAGACGACCATGATTTCAACGCATTTAAACAATTGGCCACTGAAAAATTTTGACGATACTTTGCAAACCTAACAATATACTCATACGCAGGTTTCGCCAGATAATGCGGCGTTAAAGTTCTCTAAAATTTTTTAAAATTTCCAAAGCTATCTGTGGCTGAGTTTTAAAATGGCTAAAGTCATCTTCAAAGTAGACTGCGTAAGCCGGAAAGCTCGCCAGTTCTTCATCAAGCAAGTGACGAAATCCCATATTCCAATGTTGAAAGTAACGCGCTTCGATTTTTTGCTCTAGTAACAGGGTCACATCCTCATGGCGGGAATCGGCTTTGATCTGGGCGAAAGTGACATGCACTGCTTTGCTATCCCCCTCCAAAACTTGCAGGAAGCGCTTATTCGCATAGAGCAGCATGCCCGTAATCATATGCACCGTATTATTTCTAACCGCGTGGCTATGGATAGACTTGAGTACCGACTCGTCACCATGTAAACGACTGACATACACCAACTGAATCAAGCTCATGATGACCTCGCATTAAAGAAAAATATGTCGACTTCATTCTAAACCTAAACCAGACATGTGCAAGCGCACCTGCAATTTTCGTCAGTTCAAACGATGGATCTTTGAGAAATATCGACCTAAATCACGATGCTTTATTACTCTTGCAATAAGCAAACAAGCAAATAAGCGGTGACGTGGATACGCTTTCTGTATCCACGTATTTTTTGTAACTAGAATCAAGCAAACTTAAATTGGCGCGCCCGGCGGTATCGGTGGTAGCGGGCGTAACTTCACGCTCGCTGGATCACGTAAATATGAATAAATTAATTCGGCCGCTTGCTTACGGCTACTGGCAATACTGCCTTTCGCGGGGTTCTTTTGCAACCATACGCCCAGTTCAGCAACTACCTGTCGTACCTCAGCTTGAACTTGCGGATGTAAGCGGGCGCTCTCTAATAAATTCAAAGTTGCATCGAGTATTACCCAATTAGCCGCCAACTGCACTGCCTCCCCTGCCACCAAATGATTCGGAACCGCCTCGCGTTTCCAAGTTTGATCAAACACTTGTTTAAATAATTCGCTGACACCTAGTTGCTGCGCATCGTTTGCCTGCTGCCACGCTAAACGATTGATTCTGGCCGCATCGAACAAGAACAGACTAGTTTGCGCGGCACCCGCTTCCACCGCCGACAAGGCATCAAACACCACATTCATACGACCAGAAAAATACTCAGGCGTGCGATTAAACCCTTCGGATTGCGGTGTCAAAATATCCAAGACATTTTTTGGTAACGCCAAGTTTTCTGCGCGCAAACTATTCAGCATTTTTTGTAGTGCCTGTCTTTGCACCGCAGCCGCTACGGTCTTAACGCCTGCTTGCACGCGACCCGTATTTACATCTTGCGCCGTTCCATATTCGTATTCGCCACCCGCAATCAGACGTGCGACCGCTTCTGTCTGGTAGCGATGCAATAAATAGACCGGTACCAAACGAGCTTCCAACTCGCCAATTTGACGTTGTGGTGGCAATACCGCAGTCGAGAAATTGTTCAAAGCGCGTTGACGCACTGCCATCAAATGATCATACGTTTTCACCGAATCGGCACCGGTATCCCACAGCAGGCCGTTCGGATGCGCTGCACCAGGCGAGCGCGAATCCGTGTCCGACACATATTGCAGGCCAGCGGCTTTAGCAGCTACCCGCAATTTGACAAGAGCCTCGTCTTCATTCTGGCCAGGGAAGTTGGCGTACAAATGTTGAATGACGAAATCATCCCACGGGCCGACGCCGACGCCGTAAGCATCTTTCAACTCGACTTCCCCCTTGCTATTTAAACCTAACAAAGGATGCGGGTAATCCATCACCGAACCATTGCCCTGACGGCTAGGGGCGAAGTTATGCGCAATCCCTAAAGTGTGACCGACTTCATGCGCAGCCAACTGACGCAGACGCGCTAAGGCCATTTGTTCTGCAGCGTTTTTCTTGTCGAGATTGGTACTCTTGCCATAAGGCGCTAACAAGCTCTCAGCAATCAAGATGTCCTGACGCACACGCTGCGATCCTAAGGTGACTGCACCTTTAATGATTTCACCTGTGCGCGGATCACTGACAGCATTACCGTAGGACCAACCTCTTGTTGCTCTATGTACCCACATGATGGTGTTATAGCGGATATCCATAGGATCGACGCCTTCAGGTAATAACTCAACCTTATACGCGTCCTTGAAACCGGCTTTTTCAAACGCACTACTCCACCAGCGCGCCCCATCTAATAAAGCGGAACGTACCGGTTCTGGCGTACCACGATCTAGGTAATACATGATAGGTTTTTTGACCGTACTTAACGCCGCACTAGGATCGGTCTTTTCTAAACGATGCCTTAATTGCCAACGCACTTGTATGCTATCTGCCAAAGGTGTTGCGAAATCCATTTTTTCACTATCAATGCCGCCAGAACCTGGATGATAAGCACGCGGCACATAGCCTTCTGGCAAACGGATCAAGCTGATATGCTGATGTACACGCAAGCTCTTGGCATCCGCCGCAACCTGACGTACATACTGACCTTCGCCAGCACCAGCCAAAGTTAAGACCGCTTCCAGTTCAGTATTATCGGGAAAAGATTTAGCTTGCTGGCTAAGTACCGCACTGCGTTTTTCATCTAGCGCGTAATTGCCTTGGCGACTGCGATTCAAGCTATCTGCCACGCCATGCCGGTCTGCCAGTAGGAACGACGAAAAATCTATCAAATAGCGCGGATTACCTCGTACTGTTTCGTTCGCCAGAATATCGCCTGCCCACAATACCGCACCAGCGAAAGCCTCACGCACCGAAGCGCGTTCATCCGCATTAGGCGAGTCCGCCACAAAACGGGTGTTGTCCTGCACCAAGAACAAGCGTTTTCCATGTCGTTCAAAACGCACTAATTTACTACTACCAACCTGACCACGATCCAAACCAATATCATTTGATCCCAAACCAAATGGCAATGAGGTCACCAACAAAAACGGCTTGTCTAATTCTGTCACGGCCATTAAAACTTTAGCCTGCTCTGCACTACTCCAGATATCGAACAAGCCAGTCTGCTTTTTCATACCCGCCGTGAGTCCGGCAAAATCGCTGACGCTGGCATTGGTACTTACAGCAGCCGGTGTCTGACGCGCTTCGGTTGCTGCCGTGCTAAACGCCAGCACAATACTAGATGCCAGGATACTTAACATCAATTTTGAATGCGACACAGGTATAAACACGGACATAAGATTTCCTCTGTTGAATGATATTGAAGCTGCTAACGGTATTAATCGAGGCTTGGACTAGATAATCTATGATTTAGTTGCGTCGGCAGCTCAATCATAAGCAGAATAATTCGATATTTAAGACAACACTATCTTTTCTTTAATGCATGTTTTACTAAAATGGGCATGCCAATCAATAAAGAGCGCCTCGAAAAGTATCTGTTTTCTGATGCGATCAAGGTCAATGGCAATTGGTGGGTGACACGATGCGATGCACGCTTCGCGTTCAAGCCAGATTTTCCATTCGGGGCGACGCGAAACCATTTTGCGTACTACCTAAACCCATTTCCATTGTCAGTAATCATTTTGCCATGCGCATCTCGCCAGCCAATCGACAACTACTAGATCGCATCAATCAAGCGATGGCAAAAGGACGAAAAGAAGGTGTAATTCCGCCCGCCGCTGCAACTATTTTGAATTAATCCGCTACACTGCCATCTTTGTTCGATACTCCCACTTCAACAGGCAATAGCGTCATGGCAACTGCACCAGACTCCACCAAGATCAATCAAAAATTTCTTGAAGGTTCAACCATGCGCCATGTCATTGATATGACCGCGACTGGCTCGGTTGGACTGATCGCCGTCTTCCTAGTTGATGTATTAAATCTGATTTATGTATCTCAACTAGGTAAACATGAAATCACCGCAGCAATAGGTTATGCCAGTACCTTACTTTTCTTTCATACTTCTATTGGCATTGGCTTATCGATCGCCACCACCGCCGTGGTATCCCGCGCTGTCGGCGCGGGAGAAATGCAGATCGCTAAGCAGTTGGCTGGCAGCGCGCTTTACTTAATCGCGGGTATAAGCACTTTATTGGTCTTACTCACATATCCACTATTATCGAGCTTTCTGAATTTGCTAGGAGCGCAAGGTGAAACAGCAGCATTAGCAAAACGCTTTTGCGCCATCGTGCTGCCATCCCTGCCTTTACTCTCTTTGGGTATGGGATTAAGCGGCTTGTTACGCGCAGTCGGTGATGGTAAGCGCGCAATGTATGTGACGCTGGGTGCTGCGGCAGCAACTGCGATACTTGACCCCCTGTTTATTTTTAGCTTGCAATTGGGGTTGGATGGCGCTGCTTATGCCAATATTATTGCCCGTTTGGTCTTGGCGGGTGTTGGCTTTTATGGGGTATTCAAAATCCACCATTTATTCGCGCAACCAACCGCAGATGTTTTTCTCCGTGGCCTCAAAGCCTTTGCCAATATTGGGATTCCCGCCATCATGACGAATGTCGCTACGCCATTCGGCAACGCAGCGGTCACTACTGTCATTGCGAAATATGGTGATTCCGCGGTAGCAGGCTGGGCGGTGGTTTCACGCTTAATTCCCATGGCATTCGCCGGACTATTCGCTCTATCTGGTGCGATCGGTCCGATCTTAGGACAGAATCTCGGCGCCAAACGATTTGACCGCTTGCGCTCGACCATGCGCGATAGTTTGAAACTCACGTTAATTTATGTATTGGTGGTGTGGTTCTTACTAGCCGTCTTTAGTTCGCTGATTGCAACCGCCTTTGACGCTCATGGCCTCGGACGGGATGTCATTGTCTTCTTTTGCATTTTTGTGGCGGGTAGTTTTCTATTTAACGGCGGCCTGTTCGTTGCCAATGCGGCGTTCAACAATCTGGGCTATCCGCTGTATTCCACGGCGCTCAATTGGGGGCGTGCCACAATAGGCGTGATACCTTTCGTCTATTTTGGCGGTCTATGGTTCGGCGCACTCGGTGTGATGGCAGGCTATGGACTGGGCGTGGTTTTCTTTGGCGCACTCAGTGTTTGGTTGTGTTTCCGAGTCTTGGATAAATTAGAGAATCAAGCCCTGATTGCGCCATCAGCTTGAAATAGTCTATTCCTTAGGCCGACTCAATAAGGCCTTCAGATTTGCCAAGCGATTTTGCGGCGTGATGATTTCTTCTTCGGTAGGCAGTGCATCGCCTTCATCGAGTTTCATTTCTTTTATAAAGCGCGATGGATCGCAGTGCACTGACTCACCAGCGCGTTTGCGTTTTTTACACCACGTGACGTGCAAACTGCGTTGCGCGCGAGTAATGCCGACATACATCAAACGCCGCTCTTCTTCTATACGTGCCGCGATGGTTTCTACTGGCGCGTCGGGATCGCCCTTGTGCGGCAAAATCCCTTCTTCCACACCGACTAAAAATACGTGTGGATACTCAAGCCCTTTTGAAGCATGCAGCGTCGACATACGCACGGCATCGGGATCTTCATCTTTGCCTTCCATCATGCTCATTAAAGCAACCATCTGGGTCAAATCGAGCAGGCTACGATGTTCGTCGGTGCCTTCTTTGCCGCCATTGCCTTTTTGTTTTAGCCATTGCGTGAAATCAAGCACGTTTTGCCATTTGCTTTGCGCGGCTCTGTCGTCGAAGCTATCGTACAAATAAGCTTCGTAATTAATTTCTTTCATCAAATCGTCCAGCAATTGCTCGGCATGACCTTCCCTGTGCGCATGCGCTTCGACATGGTTGATAAAATTGCAGAATTCACGCAAAGGGCGTAATTGCCGATCAGTCAAAATCGCTTCGATACCGCCTTTCGACACAGCATCAAACAAAGAACATTGCCACTGCCCGGCATAAGAACCGAGCGCCTCTAGGGTCGCTTGCCCAACGCCTCGTTTTGGCGTCGTAATTGCACGAATGAAGGCAGGATCGTCTTCTTCATTAGCGATCAAACGCAGATAGGAAATAATATCTTTGATCTCGGCACGGTCAAAAAAACTCTGCCCGCCAGAAATCGTGTAAGGAATGCGTTCTTTGCGCAGCGATTGTTCAATCACACGCGCTTGGTGATTACCTCGATATAAAATCGCATAGTCAGCCCATGCAGCCCGCCTTTCAAACCGGTGAGCGGAAATCATGATCGCGACTTGCTGTGCTTCTTGCTCGTCGTCTTGCATGCCCATGACTTTCACGGGATCACCCAAACCATGTTCAGACCATAAGGCCTTGTCGAACAACTTAGGATTGTTGCCGATCACGGAATTGGCTGCCTGCAAAATACGGGTACTGGAACGATAGTTTTGCTCGAGCTTAATGATGCGCAAATTCGGAAAATCAACCTGCAAGGTTTTCAGATTTTCTATCGTCGCACCTCGCCAAGCATAGATCGCCTGATCATCATCACCTACTGCGGTGAACATCGGTTTTTTACCAATGCCAGTTACCAGTAATTTCACTAGTTCATATTGGCAGGTATTGGTATCCTGGTACTCATCCACCAACAAATAGCGGAGACGGCGTTGCCACTTATCACGCACTTCTTCATTTTGTCGAAACAGTTCCACCGGCAATCGGATCAGGTCATCAAAATCAACGGCCTGATATGCCGATAGGGTCGCCACATAACTGCGGTAAACACGAGCCGCCTGTGCTTCATCTTCATCCTGCGCTTGTTGCAGCGCTTGTTCAGGGTCGACCAAGCCATTCTTCCATAAAGACATGGCAGTTTGTATCCGGCGTATCAATTGCTTGTCTGTGGTAATCGCTAGATCTTGTACCAAAGAGAAGCAATCATCGCTGTCCATAATTGAGAAGCGATCTTTCAGACCTAAAGCACGCGCTTCTTGCCGTAAAATTTTTACGCCGAGAGAATGGAAAGTAGACACCGTTAGCTTATTTGCCTGTTTAGGCTCTTTCAGCAACTTAGCAATCCGCTCTTGCATCTCCAAGGCGGCTTTATTGGTAAAAGTCAGCGCCGCAATATGCTTAGGATCGTATCCATGCAACTCAATCAGATTACAAATTTTTTGGGTAATGACCCGCGTTTTGCCCGAACCAGCCCCTGCCAACACCAGGCATGGTCCATCCATATAATTGACTGCATCGCGTTGGGGTTGATTTAAACCGTGGGACATGGGAACGACCGGATTGCTATTAAGGCGCTATTGTAACCGCTGGCAACCCAAAGCCCATGATCGTCTATTCAAGACTGAATTAAGTACCGTTTTAATAACTTATTGAGCTTACTCAAATTTCGATACACTGAGGAATTAATCAATAGTTACCAATTTACCCTGACGGAAATCATCAATCGCTTTAAATATTTCTTCTTGCGAATTCATCACAAAAGGGCCGTATTGCGCGATGGTTTCACCTAGCGGTTTACCCGCGATCAGAATAAAACGAGCCGCGTCATTCGCCTGAATCTTTATGCCATCGGCTGAGGGCCATTTTTTCAAAATCGCCATGCGCTGCAATGGCACTTGCTGTTCGCCGATTTTGACCTCACCGCGATACACATAAATAAAGGCATTAAAATTGGCCGGAATGATTTGTGAAAAGCTGCTGCCTGCTGGCATGCTCACGTCCAGATAAATTGGTTCCGTGGTCGCTCTTTGCATCGCGCCCGCTACGCCATGACTCTGACCGGCAATGACGCGCACCTTTACACCTTGCTCCGTAATCAATTCAGGAATATCGGCGTTCTTAAAATCGCGATACCAAGCGGGCGTCATTTTGTCTTTGGCCGCCAGATTCAACCATAGTTGAAAACCTTCCATGCGACCATTTTCCTGCTCGGGCAATTCTGAGTGGATCACACCGCGCCCGGCAGTCATCCATTGCACGCCGCCGTTTTCCAGTAAACCCTCATTGCCAGCACTATCACGATGGCGCATGCGGCCTTCCAACATATAGGTGACCGTCTCAAAGCCACGATGCGGGTGATCAGGGAAGCCCGCGATGTATTCGTCAGGATTATCACTGCCAAACGCATCTAACATTAAAAAAGGGTCCAAACGGTATTGGTAAGGCTGAGTCAATACTCGCGTCAATTTCACACCAGCGCCATCAGAGGTCGCTTGTCCGACCACCAATTGCTCAACGGCGCGCGAAAGAGCAACGACTTCAGTGACAGTTTCTGGTGTGATGACGGTGTGCATATGGTTTTCCTTTTTTATGCAGTGACGTACGGCTACTGCATCGTTTAAACAATGAAGGTGCGCACAGCGCACCTTACTCTTACTGCTCGAATTTCAGACAATGTTATGCAATTGCAGCTTCAATTTGTGCCTGCGCATCACTAATCGCGCGTTGTTCACCTTCAGTGCCCATCGCCAAGCCTTCAGCATAAATGAATTCCACATCGGTCATACCGAGGAAGGCAAAAAAGTTTTTCAGGTAAGGCATTTGGGTGTCGTTCGGCGTATTGCGGTACAAACCGCCACGGGTCAGCACGACGTACACTTTTTTGCCTTTCAACAAGCCTTCTGGGCCGGTCGCTGTGTAACGGAAAGTCACTTGAGCACGGGAAATCGCGTCAATCCAGTTTTTTAATTGCGAAGAAATACCAAAGTTATACATAGGGGCGCCGATCACCAAGACATCAGCGGCCTGCACTTCAGCAATCAGGGCATCATCCAAAGCCACGCGTGCTGCCTGCTCAGGGCTACGTTGATCAGCTGGCGTGAACAAGGCTTGCAAAGCGACTTCGTCCAAGCTTGGTTGTGGCGTAACCGCCAAGTCGCGCGCACTGAAGTTAGCATTGGCGTGTTGTTCACGTAAGCGTGCGCTCACTTGATTAGCTAAATTAGTCGAATGAGAACCGGCAACACGGGCGCTGGAATTGATTTGCAAGATGTTCATAGTAATGCTCCTTTGAGTTTGGACTACATTGTTCGGTGACGATGTGCGTACTTTATATGTTCCAAAATCAAAGCGGAAGAGCGTAAAATGGATATGATTGTTCCATTTTTGAACCAATCATACATTCAAAAACTCACTACTGAAATTCGCTATGAACCTCGACCCCAATGACCTTTTGTTGTTTGCCCGTATCGTCGCGGAAGGCAGCTTCAGCCGCGCGGCGGAACGTTTGAGCATGCCCAAGTCCACGTTGTCGCGTCGTATCACTGCTTTAGAAGCACAGCTAGGCGAGCGCTTACTCTTGCGAACCACTAGGAAGCTCGTCGTTACCGATTTTGGGAATGTGGTTTTGACACACGCTCAACAGGTCACCTCTGAAGTGGAAGCAACGCTGGCGCTGACGCAACAAAGACAGGTGCAGCCCAGTGGTCGTCTGCGAGTGTCCATGCCAGCAGACTTCGCCAACGAAACGATGACCGCGTTAATCACGCGATTTTTGCGTCAGTATCCAGCCATCACACTGGAATTGGATTTGTCACCGCGCCGGGTAGATATCATTGGTGAAAATTTTGACTTAGCGATACGTATGGGCAGCTTGCCCGACGATGCATCATTAGCAGCCCGCCAACTTGCGATGTTTTCCGCCGCCATGTATGCAGCGCCCAGCTATCTGGAACAGCATGGTGAACCGCAAGAACCTGAAGCCTTAATGGAACATCAGACTTTGCGCTTATTGGCACGTAATGCGGAACCTGCAATGTGGCGCTTGAAAAATGGAATGCAAAGTTGGGAAGGCATACCGCCCGGCATCGCCACCGCAAATTCACCGGAAATGTTACGGCGTCTCGCTTTAGCTGGACTTGGCATCACATTAATTTCGGAACATTTTGCGCAATGCCATTTACACGACGGTAGCTTAATTCGGGTTCTGCCAGATTGGCATTCCCCTGAATTCAATGCCTGGGCGGTATTTCCAGGACGACGCCTAATGCCTGCACGGACACGTGTTTTTATTGATGCGATGGTGGAGGAATTTGCCAACGCTAAGGATATGAAATCCTGCAGCTAAGTTCTTACGTGGAAGCACAAATGCGCACATAGAATCATTTTCTCTGTGCGCATTTTTTACTAGACTCCTGTGTTCTACTTCAGGCAATAATTTTCAAAGGACTAGTCGACTTCCAATCCCCGCGCGTGAAATCAGGGAAGACTTGGGAGTTACCCTCTTCTGCCACCGATTTTTCGCTCAAAGGTCCGACCGCTGACCAAAAACATCCTTCGTAGACATTCTGATCCAGTGGTTCCCCTTTACGCAGGCATTCGATAATGCGGTACAACATCAAGAAGTCCATGCCGCCATGGCCGCCCATTTTTTTGGACAACTCACCCAGACGCACATACAAAGGATGTTCGTATTTCGTAGCGATAGCTTCCCACTCTTTGCCTTCTGCCCAATTATGATAATTGCTGGTGATGCCCTCAACCGAAATCCGGTTAGGGAAGCCCGCCAATACGCCGTTCACACCCATGATCATATTGTGACGGGAATACGGCCGTGGTGTGGTTTCATCCCACTGCACCATGATGGTTCTGCCCATCGCGGTTTTAATGATGGAAGTGTTTTGATCACCGCCTTTAAAATCCAGTTCTTTAAATTTTGGACTGGTCAGTTTGGTCGATTTTTGCGCATAGGCAGCGCGACCTTTTGCCGGCGTTGAAAAAGAAGAAATCCGTCCAAACGTGTCTTCACCGCGCGCCAGATTCATGTACTGAGCAACGGGCCCTAAACCGTGTGTCGGGTACAAATTACCATTGCGTTTAGCATATTCAAAGGTACGCCATGATCCCGTCGAATCACCGTTCTCCATCTGAAAACGCAAAGCGTGAATATACGAAGCTTCGCCGTGCAGCAAATCGCCCAGCACACCTTGGCGCACCATGTTCAAGTACAACAGTTCTTCTCGTCCATAGTTAACATTTTCCAGCATCATGCAATGACGTCCGGTCGCTTCGGAAGCGTCAACCATATCCCACATTTCTTTCAAGGTGGTCGCAATCGGTACTTCGACAAAAGCATGTGCCCCGGCTTTCATCGACGTGATCGCCATGGGCGCATGGGTGTCCCACGGGGTCGCGATGAAAACAGCATCAGGCTTGGTTTCTGTCAGCATCTTGCGCCAGCCGTTTTCATCACCAAAGTAGACTTTGGGTGTATGTCCAAACTTCACCACAGCCGCTTCCGATTTTTTAGCACGTGCCTCGACCAGATCGACGATCCCAACAAATTGCACGCCTTCGATCGAGGCCAATTGCGCTGCATGACCAGCGCCACGCGCCCCAACGCCAATAATGGCAACCTTCACTTTATCGAGTTTAGGGGCGACAAAGTCACCCATGTATTTTGCGCCCGCTGCACGCTTGATTGAAGTTGCTTTTGCGGGCTTAGTTTGCACATTGGTTTGTGCATTCGCTTGAAAGCTTCCCAGACCCGCCAAGCCTGCTGTGAGTCCACTCAAAGTTTGTAAAAAGCCGCGGCGCGCTGGTGTAGTCTTTGATGTCATAAATGGTTCGCATTCGTAAAGTTAAAGCAAATTGGGTGACATGGTATTTTTACCTCGTCTCCATATTATTGGTTAAGTAGTCAATCTCCGGAACCAGCAAACTTAAAATTAGCACTTACAAGAAATCACCTTGGCTCAAACATTGCCGCGAAGAAGACTTGAATACAATAAAACAATACAGCAAGCTTGCAGCGTTTTTACGTAGGTGCTAAATAAATTTTGATATGATCACCATAAATTCTACCGAATCGCGTGGAGTCGAACAGCGATTAATATTCAAGGTTACCTTTAGAATAATTCAAGGAATTAGCCTTGATGAGTCCTAGTACACAGGTGATTTATGTTCAATCATCTTCAGCAATCATCTTTAGTAAAAAACAGGAAGATCTATGCCCATCCTAAATGCCGGACAAATCCAGGCATTCTTACGCCAAGAGTTCCCGCAAAGTAATGTCACCGTCGAGTTTGTAAAAGATAATGGCGCGCGCGTACGTCAAGCGATAGACCAGACTCATTTGAGACCGGGAGGAACGGTATCTGGGCCCATACTCATGGCAGTTGCTGACGTGGCGATGTATGTCGCATTATTGGCAGAAATTGGTATCGTCCCACTCGCCGTTACCACCAGTCTAAACATCAATTTTTTGCGCAAACCAGCCGCTGATGCGGACATTTTGGCTGATTGTCATTTGCTCAAAGTAGGTAAAACACTGGCGGTGGGCGAAGTGACTTTGTATTCCGAAGGTCAGGCAGATGCGGTCGCACATGTAGTCACCACCTACGCTATTCCGCCTAAAAAGTAAGCACCCAGCATGGTGATTTACAAACTAAGCAACTCATTAAATTAAGAGTGCACACTGTTCTTTGACAAGCTAGTGGCGAATTCGTATGCTCTGCTTATGTTTTGCTCATGTTCTGCTTATTCTTTACAAACATTGAAGAAATAGATGAGCAATAAACAAGAAACCGCAAGCCGTTTCTTCCTTCTACTTCGAACAAGTCACCATAAAATGAAACGCGTTTTTGCTGGACTCCTGCTACTCTTGACACTGACCGGTATCCCTACTGCGGCCTTAGCAAGTGATGTGCTAAAGCTTCTGTATGAAAATCGTCAACCTCTGTCGTATCGAGACAGTGAAGGCAAATTAACGGGGCTACTCGTTATCCCGGTTACTCAGGCCTTCACCAAGGCTGGAATTGAATTTGTTTGGGTGGAAACACCTTTCAAGCGACAAATTAATCTGATCGAAAAAAATGAAGAAGCCTTATGTGCGGCGGGCATATTCAAAAATAAAGAACGCCAAAAATTCGCCAAATTCTCAACTGCTGTATTACGCGACATGGGTCGCCCCTCAGTCATGCTGGCGCACCACAACTTTAAACCAAACAAATCCATGCGTTTGCTGGAGGCTTTAAGGATGCCGGGAACCAGGATGCTTAAGAAAGACAGCGCATCTTATGGCACTGCGATTGATGAAGCCATCGAACACTCGGGTGTCACTATCGTGTCTACTACAGCGGAGACTCTGAATATGGCAAAAATGATTGCAGCGCACCGAGCCGACTTCATTTTTGTACCGGAAGACACTGCAATGAATTTGATAAAAACAATTCCCGACGGCGACAAATTATATATATTTAAGCCACAAGATATGCCGCAAAGTCCCGAACGCTATTTAATGTGTAGCAATGCTGTTTCCGATACGCTTATACAAAAATTCAATCGGGCAATTGTCAAATAGTGGCTACACTTTAAGCTTAGCGTCGTTGGTACTCGCCCATACACCAAGCACCGAACCGACTCATTTTTCAACTTAAGGCAAAGCCACTATCATGACCAGATTACGCATCAGCTCAGGCTCAACATTTGAAGAACAAATCGGCTATTCACGCGCTATCGTGCAAGACAATTGGGTCTTTGTCTCTGGTACCACAGGATTTGACTACAGCACGATGACGATTTCAAGCGACGTTGTCACCCAAGCTGATCAATGCTTCAAAAATATTGCTGCCGCTTTGGCGCAAGCTGGCTCAAGTCTAGCGGACGTGGTGCGCGTGACCTACGTTTTGCCAGACGCAACTGAGTTCGAAGCGTGCTGGCCAGTATTGCGCCAGTATCTGGGCGAAACACGCCCCGCCGCCATGATGATCTCTGCAGGTCTGGCTGATCCTCGTATGAAAATTGAAATTGAAGTGACTGCGATAAAAAATAGTAAATAAGACTCTCGGCTTTCACCACTTCCCAAAGACAGCTAGATCGCATAAAGAAAATTCCACGGAAAATGATGAAAAAAAGCAAACCTGCTTTTTACCTTTCTCCGCGTTCTCTCCGCCTCTGCGGTTAGCTCGTTTGACTTTCGTTTGATTTGCAATTTCATCTGATTGCCCTGTTCCAGAAAGCACAGTCCAGCCCCGAAGCAGTGTAAACTGTCGCCATTCAACAAGGACTTGCTATGAAATTTGAACATCTGGTTGAAATCAATGATTTTAACAACCCACTGATCAACGAAATCACTCGCGAACAATTGTGGTGTGGACTAATCATGCGCGCTGAAATGCCCAAGCTGTTTATGCCCTACATCGACGAGTGCGATATCAGTGAACGTACTGAAGTGAGCATGCAACGAAGTGTGCGTTATGGTGAACTGGTCGTGATTGATCAGGTTAGTCTGGTGCATCTGCAACACGTGCATTATCAAGTACCTAAGCAAAACGACATCCCTGAATCCTCACTACGCATGAGCATAGAAGAGCCATCACCCGGCAGTCTGTTTGTGCGTTTTATGTATGACGATGGCCAAAGCGCGGAACAAGATGCCGCGAATGAAATGCTTAACGAATACCGCAGTTCCGCGTATCATCAAGCCGATATTGATACCGTTAGTGTGATTCGTGAATTAGCCGATGCTGGTCGCTTAGACGCTTTACCTTCTTAATTTTCGACCATTTATCATTTATCGTTCATCTCCCATTTTCTACTCCGCATTTTTGATTGAAGTTCTCACCGGAAGCAAACCAATATGTCTACTCCAGCCCCAATTCCCTTCCTCGCGAAAAAACTGAAACGCAAACAATTTGCCAGCACCGGTGACGCGCATATCCAAGGCGACTTACAAATTACCAATCAGGTCATCATCGGCGGCGATCTCTTAGTAGATGGTAATCTAGAGGCAGAAGAAGTGTTTTGTCTGGGAAAATTAACAGTAACCGGTGACATTCGCGTGCAATCACTGTACGTCGGTCAGGCACTCGATTGTGCGGGCGACATTGAAGTTGAGTTCATGCTCAAAACCGGCTGCAACGCTGAATGGATGGCACGCTTGTTAGAACTCGATCAGGCAAAACCAGCCAAAGATGGCGTTGCCTACATGGATAAACTGGTGCACCCGGCAATCTTAAAACGCGACGCACATCACGAGACTTTTGGCGGTTATGGTGACATTCAAGTACTCGGCTACCTGTCGTGCGACGTCCTCGACTGCCATGGCAATTTACAATTGGATGATGTGTTAGATGTCGGTGAAGTACAGTATGTAGGCGGTCATCTAAGCGCGATCGCGATTGCGGCTGATGGTGATGTCAACGTCAAAGGTGAAGTCTTTAGTGAAACAGATATCGCTATCAATGGCGGCCTGTTTGCAGGTGAAGTAATTTGCCAAGGTAATCTGAGTATCGGTTCCTTGCACAGCCACGGCGACATTAGTGCCTGGGGCACGATTCGCGCCACAGGTCAAATCACCAGTTTAAATGGCGAAATCCACAGCGGTCGCTGGATCGCGACCAAAGGCACGATCTATGCGGCAAAATACATCAAAGCGGGCGAAGCCGTTGTCGCTGAAAAAGGTATTACTTGCGGCGCTGATTATGGCATTCTGGCAGCGACGACTTTGAAACGCTCCTTGTGGGAAGTGCGCGGCTATGTGTCGGCACCGACCAAGCCTAAGCTTTTGTTATCCGGCAAATTTGTCGAAGATAAAAAACTCAAGCACATCGATGCCTTGGAAAAGAAACGAGATTGGGAACTCGATTGGGAAGTACCACGTCGCTTGCAACGCGATATGATTAATTAGGGATCAACTAAGAATTAACTGAAGATTGACTGAGGATGAGCTGAGGATGCGCAAAGTACTATTACGGATTTTCAACAATAATCTTCGATAAAAAAAACATCGCGCGCAATCGCGATGTTTTTTTACATCAAATTACTCACTACAGCAATTGCTAAAAACCACTACTCAAGGTCAAAAAAATCTGCCGTGGCGCAATCGGAAAGCTATTGAAGGTTCCCGCAGCTGCACCGACGAGCAAAGTGGAAGTACCGCGACGATTCGCCAGATTGGTGACTTGTATACCCAAATGATTGATGCCACCATTCCATGCAAAGGGTAAGCGATATCGCATACCCACATTCATTAGAAAGTACGCAGGCACACTGAGATCATTGGTGTAAGTTGCATAGCGTTTGCCTACATAATCGGCGGTGACTTGCCCTTCGAGCTCTCCCCAATTCGCCTTCAACATCGTCTTATTTAACCAAGCCGGACTGCCGGGCACTTGCTTACCCGTCGTATTAACACGATTACCGCCATTCGAATAATCGTCTAGATAAGTCGAGCGATTGTAGGACAATGCGTTAAACAAAGAGATGCGAGCGCCAAACTGAAGCGTCGTCGCAATATCTATGCCCTGCGTTTTGACTCCTCCGACATTCGCCAATATGGGATTACCGTTCACGATAGACGAAATCACCGGCGTTGGACTAATTTGCAATAAGCGATTGTGAAAATTCACTTGATACAAACTCACTTGCGTGTCCAAGGCAGTCAGCCCTAGAAAGGGCGCGGTCTGCGTAGAAAACTGACGTCGACTCCGAATTCCCGTTTCAAAATGAATCGCCGTTTCTGGCTCTGCAGTACGTTTAAATAAATCGAAGGCACTTTGATTATTTAAACTCCAGGGCGACGCGCCCACTGCGCCATAAGTGATAAATTGACGTAAATTTTTCTGTAAATTCACAAAGATCTGATCGCCCGGCGACACGTTCCAAAGCATGCCTAGCTGTGGCAAAAACCATTTCTTTGTTGTGATATTGCCTTCGGGTAGTGCGGCTGATCCGCCATTGATCGCACCTACTTTAGGTTGCACCGGAAAACGGCCATCGGCGAATTGCAAACTCGATTTAAATCCCGCTTGCACACTGAGGTCAGGCTGCAATTGCCATTCGTCCTGAACATGAAACTGCAGCACTTGATTGTCGATTTCGCTGCCATATTGGGTGATCAACGGATTTTGCGGTTGCTGATAGGGACTCAAAGGCTGCGCGGCATCAAGTGCATACCAGCGACGATATGCACTGGAGCGATTACGTTCTATCCATAGTCCAGTTTGCCATTGATGCGGCCCCATCTTTTCCTGCCAGGTCGACATAAAACCAAAACGATTGATGCCGTACTCAGTCGTTCTGACAGCATAACCGGACCCGCCAAAAGTTTGCTTCAAATCTTGCGTAGGAAAATACACTTTAAACAGCGCTGGCAATCCGGCGACACCGATAGGTCCGGCGACGGCACCCAAACCATCGTCATGATGGGCATACAGCTGATTGACCCAATTACTATTTGAACCTATTTGATTTTCTAACTTCAAATAAGCGAGGTGATCACGACGTTGGGCTACGCCAAAGTAATTGCGATAATTCGCGCCGTCCTGACGTGGCGGCTCCCCTTGCTGCGTTAAATAAGCTTGCGCAAAACGGAAATCAGGATAAGTCGTAGGACGTGTGTAAGGGGCAAATAACTCTCGTGCGTCGCGCACCACACTGTCTTCATTTGGCTCGGTCTTATCTGAGAAATTGTAATAGGCCGTAATCTTGGTTTTTGCCAGATGTTTGACCCACTTGGCGTTAAATTGCTCGCCGCCTTGTACCCCATCAAAGTCCCAGGCACGTGCGCGTTGTCGGACTGCCGCCAGATAGAATGACTGCGACTCGTCACCTGTAGCATCCGTAGTAAACTCTCCACTGTCATAGCGCAGATAACTACGACTCGCACCATAACTACCCAAGGTTTGTGCCATCGCCCAATTTGGTTTGGTCCGTGGATCACTAGAAAAACTTTCTATCGTGCCGCCCAGATTACTAGTCGATGCGGTGGCCAGATCGCCAGCACCTGAATTCATCAACACACTACGCAGATTTTCACTGATCACAGCGCGCTGCGGTGACAAACCATTGTAATTGCCATACTGCTGATCACCGAGTGGCACGCCATCTAAGGTGTAGCCCAATTGCTGTGCACTAAATCCATGTATGAATAAGGAGAAATTTTGTTCGTTATTTCCCCAAGGATCGGCCGATTGAAAAGTCACGCCAGCAAGTTGATGCAAACCCTTCAAGGGATTCATTCCAGGCAACAAACTTTGCAAGCTTGAGGCAGGTAAGCTAAGCGTGGAACGGCTTTTCTGTGCTTGAATCAGAACCGATGGCAGTGGTTCTGATTTAGCGTTCTGCTCGCTTAATTTTGTAGTTGGATCCGCACTAACTTGCTGTGGATCAGATTGTGCAGATGCATCATCAGCGCCCCCAGCAATGCTCATGACGAAAAAAGCCACCCCATTTATTAATACGGTCTTAACGAATTTTTGTTCAAACACGCTGGCGGTAACTAACATGGCTTCTTCAATTCAACTTTGGTCGGAACCACAATGTGGCGTCATTGAGTGGCGTTTCTCTCGGTAATAAATGATTTTTCATATGAATAATGCGACGCTTCTTGAAATTCACGGCCTCTATCGCTTTGCCATTGTATTTCCAAAAAATGGCATCGAAAGAGCCGTCCTTGATCATTTTGCGTAAACCCAATTCCAATCGTTTTTGCAATTGAGGATTAGATTTCGAAACAAAAAAATAGTAAGGCCAAGGGTAATGTATTAGTAAATTTTCATCGATGACCAAGTTCGGATTTTGCGCAGACTCTTTCTCAAATTCTGTAAAAATCTCATTAATACCGCGCGGAAAAAAGTCAAAGCGTTTGTAACTAAGCATACGAAACAAGTTGCTATATTTTGCCTCAATGACTTCAATACCATTTGCTTCATAGAGCTTCACATCATCCCAACCCACCCCTTGTCCCACTTTAAATTTCTTCAGATCTTGCAAGCTTTCCAACTCTTTCAGCAAGGCTTGATTATCTTTATGCACTAACAACAGGCGATAACCCAGCAATCCTTTGCGTAGAGGGATGCGAATCGGCAAATAATTACGTTCTTTCTCTTCGCTAGTCGAGCTCCAGACCACATTCAAATCGCTATCGTTTGCCAAATTATTTAAGTAGCGTAAGCCATTGGTATTCTGACTTGATGCCCGTAACTCAAAAGGACCAAACTCCACAACGGTTTTCTCCAATGCCACACGCAATATCTCTTTCACATCATTAAAGCGCGGATCGCCTTTATCCTCATCTGCAGGATGTATCACCCGTGTCACTGAGCTTAACTTTGGGGATGCGGAAACACACACGCAAAACAACAGCATGAAAATACCAGAAAAAAATCTTATCGGACGAAGTAAGCGCATTCAATGAGTAGGGAAAGTTCAGTCTTGCTGCATTTTGCAGGTTTAATTTTTTATTCGACAAGTGTAAGAATTCATTCCATCTGTGCCAGATTAAATGTAGCACATCTGCCCACCAATACCTGCTCTTTACCAATGCCCAGCAAGGACAAAATTAATGCAATTTGAACTAGAACAAAAAATATAGCCGCACTAAAAACATGCAAAATTTGCGCAACGTCAATTAAATCTCAGCTTAATTCATGTAACGTCCAATCCTAAGAATGCTGAACTTAAACGTTTGCAAGTGATAGTTGACAAGGAATTTGCACATTCGCTATGACTGCCAAACAACACGCCTACAGATTACGAAAATAATAAACCCTACGTATGACGGGAATATGAATCGACTTAAGGTCAAAGCCGATGTTTTGGTTTGGCTGTGCGAACAGCGATATACTCGAGCACTCATGCACTATGAAGGAGAATAAATTGTTCAAAAGACTCGTTATATCGGCTACCGCATTCGGACTCAACGCCGCAATCAGCGCTCACGTACAGGCCGACGAAGGTCAGTGGCAACCCTACCAATTGCCGCAACTAAAAGCTGAACTCAAAAAAGTTGGCATCACCATCCCGGCAGAAAAACTAGCTGATTTATCCAAGCACCCTATGAGTGCCATCGTCTCAACGGGCGGCTGTTCCGCTTCTTTTGTTTCCCCAGAAGGCTTGATCGTTACCAATCACCATTGCGCCTACGATGCGATACAACGCAATTCGAGCGCTAAGAAGAACTACATCAACGATGGCTTTTTAGCCAAAACACGCACCGAAGAATTGCCAGCCGGTGCCAGCGCACGCGTGTATATCACCGATAAAGTGGAAAATGTCACCGCCGAGATCACAGCGGGTTTGAACGACAAAATGTCAGGTCGTGAACGTCGCGAACTGATACAAAGTCGGGTGAAAAAAATCATCGCTGACTGCGAACAAGACAAAGCCTATCGTTGCTCTGTGCCTAGCTTTCATCGTGGACTTGAATACTATCGCATACGCCAAATGATGATACGCGACGTGCGTCTGGTGTATGCACCAGCCGATATGATAGGCAATTATGGTGGCGACATCGATAACTTCGAATGGCCGCGTCACACGGGTGATTTTTCATTTTTGCGTGCCTATGTTGGTAAAGATGGTCGTCCCGCAGATCCATCACCAGATAACGTTCCATATAAGTCCAAAGACTTCTTGGTCGTTTCTGCTGAAGGCTTAAAGAATGGTGATCCGATTTTGTTAGCTGGCTATCCAGGCCGCACCAGTCGCTATAAATTACCATCAGAGATCCGTTTCGCACGCGATACTGATTACCCTTTGCGCGCAGCCGAAATGTTAGCCGATATCGCCACGATCGAAGCTGCCACCAAAGGCAATGCCGACGATGAAGTACGTTATGCCAGCGTGGTGAAGGGCATCAATAATCGTTTAAAGAAAACACAGGGTTTGATTGATGGTTTCGCCCGCAAAGATATCGCCGCGATCAAGGACGCGCAGGATGCACAATTCCGTAACTGGTTGATCAGTGCGAGTAAAACCCCAGCGGAAGCCAAATCCTTGTTGGCAAAATTGGATGCGGTAATCGCCCAAGACATGGCATTGTCACAAGAAGAGCTCGCGTATGCCGTAGCGACTAACAGCGATTTGTTATCTAGTGCTCGCACTCTGTATCGTTTAGCCTTAGAAAAAGAGAAGCCAAACGCGCAGCGTGAAGGCGGTTATCAAGAACGTGATTTAGCCTTTATCAAAGGTCGACTCACACGATTGGAACAATCATTTGTCACCAAAGTAGATCGCGCACGTTTGACAGCAGGTCTCGCACGTTACGCTAAGTTAGCCGTACATCCAGCTGGATTAGATACCTTATTACCTTCAGGTGAATTAGCGACTGCAATGTATGACAAAACCCAATTGACGGATACGGCAAAACGTTTGGCGTGGTTGGATAAAGATAAGGCAGCCTTCACCCAGTCTGACGATGCCTTTATCCAGCTCGCAGTGAAATTGCACGATATCGGCATGTCTTTAGAAAACCGTCGAAAAGAAGTCGACGGCAACCTCGACTTCATCATTCCGCAATACATGCAAGCCGTAATTAGCTGGAAAAAATCACAAGGCAAACCAGTTTATCCCGATGCAAACTCAACTCTGCGCGTCACCTTTGGTAATGTCGGTGCCTATTCACCCCGTGATGGTGTGACGAAGGGACCATTCACCACGGTCGAAGGTATCGTTGAAAAACACACAGGCAAGGATCCTTTCAACGCGCCAGCACCACTGCTGCAAGCGACTAAGGAAAAGCGCTACGGTGCTTTCAAAGATAAAGTGTTGGGAACCGTGCCAGTGAATTTCTTATCTAGCGCGGACACGACAGGTGGCAATTCCGGTTCCCCAGTGATGAACAAGCGCGGTGAATTGATCGGTTTGAATTTTGATTCTACCTACGAATCAATTACTAAAGATTGGTACTTCGATCCGGCGATTACTAAAGCGATTCATGTCGATATTCGTTACATGCTGTGGATTATGAAAGAAGTTGATCACGCGGATAATGTCTTGAAAGAGATGACGATTAAGTATCCGAAGTAATCTAAGTCAAAACCGTGCATTGCCGACATAAAGCATGCACGGTTTTTTTCCGCCCATTTTTCCCATAGATATCAAAGTTCTTGTGATGTCGTCCTGCATTGAGCCGAGCGTGTAAATTATTATGGCTGGTGGACAGACATAGTTTTTTGCGCAATGTTAAGTTGAAAGTAACAAAGGAAAGAAAATGCAAATAGTCTTTATCGATGGCATTGGTGGTAAGCGCTATATGCGAGGTGGCTTAATCCGATTCTTTTCTGCATTGGGCTATTCGGTGGATTGTTTTGATTACGCTGCGTCGAAGCAATCATTGGCTGAAATAAAGCACCGATTGCGGCAATTATTGATTGAAGTAGGCGCACGTGGCGACTATCTGGCGATAGGCTATTCATTTGGTGGCATCTTAATACGACAGATCTTACAAGAGTCAGGTGAAGATTTTCGAAAGCCATCGCGGCTTGTTTTACTAGCTTCACCGGTACGCGCAGTCCGCTTAGCCCTACGCACCAGTTCATGGCGAGTATTTGAACTGCTCGCTGGAGAGTGCGGTCAGGTAACTGCAAGTCCAACCATCATGGATCGCATTTCTATGCCCGCGATACCGACCGCTTGTATCTATGGCGTATGGCCCTGGTTAGGGCCATTAGGTTTCTTTGACGGATTCAAATTACCACATGATGGGATGTTAGCGGTTGAAGAAGTCTTGGTATCCAATGCTGAAGTAAGTATTCCAATTCAAGCTAGCCATGCTTTTATCCCAAGCAATCGGGAAGCTTTGAAAGCTATTCATACTTGGTTCAATTCGTCAGCAGTCAAAGAACACTGATAGACCTATTTGCTTTGTCTTCATTGGACTTAGTATTTTGTACGCTTGCTATTACGTTGCGGATGATCGCTTTTTTTTGAATTGATACTGCTGAGGGGTCTTGCCTGGCTAATCGCAAGAACAGCAGGATGCGTAATTTTCCGTTGCACGGATATCGCATAAAATTGTTCCGTAATATCTTCAGTACTGCCAACCAATTCCAAGTCATATTGACGCATCATCATATCGGCAATCGCACTGGGTTTAGCAAAGAACCCAACCCCCGCTGCGCCGAACGTCCCCATCAAAGCACTGTCATCAAATTCGCCAGCGATCCTTGGTCGCACGCCTTGCAGTTCAAACCAATGCATTAAGCGTGAACGTAGCGCCGAATCCTCACCTGGCAAGAGGATAGGTGCGCCGTCAAGACAAGCTGGGAAGGGTTGAGGATGTGCGGCACGCAGCGCTTTCGTTGCAAAAAAACTTAATCCGCATTCGCCCAAAGGATGATTAAAGCCACGCACCTTGGAGCTAGGCGGCATCGGTGTATCGGTAATGACGATATCAAGTTTATGACGCGCCAATTCCGCCAGCAGGTCGTCAAGCTTACCCTCGCGACAATGGATTTTCAGGGTTTGTGGCAAGCTTAACGCGGGCTCTAATAATTTGTAAGCTACCGCTTTCGCTACCGCATCTGAGACGCCGACTCGCAACTGCACGGTACGCTCAGTAGGATGATGTTGCAGCAATTGCTCCAACTCTTGCCCTAGCGAAAATATCTCATCCGCATAGGCCAACACAATGCGACCCGCCTCTGTTAGCTCTAGATTTCGCCCTGCTTTCTCAAACAAGGCTTCACCTTGGATCTCTTCGAACAGGCTTAATTGCCCGCTGATAGTCTGCGGCGTGATGTGCAATTGCTCACTGGCGCGGGCAATACTGCCCGTTTTCGCGACAACCCAAAAATAATGTAAATGCTTGTAATTAAGAACTGCCATCTCATCCTGCCCAGTGTTGTTCTGTTCGCCCTAGAGATACATCGATTTTTTCGATCTATTCTTCAATTATATTCGACTTTTATTTAATTTTTACCTAACTTACACTTGCGCTACCCAAATTGGGAACGTTTTACATCCGAATTTTTAGGAGAGAACCATGAGTATCTTAGACCGTAGCACTGTGCGCGATGCGCAAACAGTCGATTATGTAGATAGTAGTTCTATCAGTGGACATAAAGTACTGCGCAACACTTATATGTTGTTGTCTATGACTTTATTGTTCTCTGCAATTGCCGCTGGTGTCAGCATTGCCTTAGCTTTACCAAGCATGGGGATTATCGTCACGCTGGTTGGTTATGTCGGTTTGTTGTTTTTAACTGCAAAATTACGCAATAGCGCTTGGGGTATCGCCTCGGTATTTGCCTTAACTGGTTTCATGGGTTTGACTTTAGGCCCGATCATCAGCCGTTACCTAGGTATGCCAGGCGGCAGCGGCATCGTCATGAACGCAATGGGTTTGACAGCCGTGATCTTTATGGGTTTGTCTGCTTACGTGTTGGTGAGCAAACGTGATTTCAGTTTCATGGGCGGTTTCCTCGCGGTCGGTGTGTTGGTTGCTTTCGTCGCAGGTTTGGGCGCGATGTTCTTCGAAGTGCCAGCTTTGTCGATTGCAGTATCTGCAGCCTTTGTCTTATTAATGTCGGGCATGATCTTGTTCGAAACTAGTAACATCATTCGCGGTGGTGAAACCAATTACATCATGGCGACAGTGAGCTTGTACATCACGATCTTCAACCTGTTCACAAGCTTGTTGCAAATCTTGGGATTTATGGAAAAAGAATAAGCACTAGTCATCGGATTGACGTTTGCTTAAAATAGCTTTGCCGGTGGGATGCGATTCATCCCACCATCTTCCCTTGACTGAAAGAAATTTATGTTAGAAACAGTTGCACAGCCCTGGATGTGGGCAGCCTTTATCGCTTTCGTCCTTAGTATGTTGGCACTCGACATTTTTGCACTTGGTGGTTCGAAGTCGCATAAAGTTAGTGTGAAAGAAGCCGCTTCTTGGTCCATTGTATGGGTAAGCTTAGCGCTGCTGTTTAATGTTGGCTTGTATTTTTATCTTAAAGGTAGTGTTGGCGAAGCGATCGCAATGACCAAGTCAATGGAGTTTTTGACTGGTTATGTTATCGAAAAATCCTTGTCGGTCGATAACGTCTTCGTCTTCTTGATGATCTTCGGACACTTCGCAGTCCCCGAACAATATCAGCGCAAAGTGTTGTTGTATGGCGTGTTAGGCGCAATTGTGATGCGCGTGATCATGATTTTGGCAGGTAGTTGGGTGGTTTCTCAATTCGCTTGGGTGTTGTACATCTTCGGTATTTTCTTGTTAATCACAGGTCTGCGCATGATGGTTGCATCAGAAAAGGAACCTGATCTGGAAGCCAATCCAGTATTGAAACTTGCAAAGAAAATGTTGCCGTTCACAAAGGACTATCACGAAGAAAAGTTCAGCATTATCCAAAACGGGAAACGTGTCTTTACTCCCTTACTGCTGGTGTTGATCTTGATCGAAATCTCCGATGTGGTGTTTGCGGTTGATTCTATTCCAGCGATTTTTGCAGTAACGACGGATCCATTCATCGTATTCACATCGAACATTTTTGCGATCATGGGTTTGCGTGCTCTGTACTTCTTGCTTGCTGATATGGCTGATCGTTTCCACTTACTGAAATTCGGTCTTGCATTGGTGTTGATGTTCGTTGGCGTCAAGATGTTGATCGTGAAATGGGTGCATGTGCCGACAGCGATTTCTTTGACGGTCATCGGTACTATCTTGGTCAGCTCCATCGTCGCAAGCTTAATCGCGACTCGTAAAAAGGCGAGTTAAGTAGCTTGGTTCATAAGTCATTAGTAAGTTATTAGTAAGTAATTTTTTAGAACTAGTCAGCTTGATAAATAGATCTGATATCGGCTAGTTCAAATCGGTTCCCTCCTTAAGGCGTATGGCTAATTTGGCATACGCCTATTTTTTTGGGCATTTCGCCAGAATTCTTATATCTTTTTTCTATTTGCTAATAAGAGTGCGTAGAAAGTTCGCCGAGATAGCGCTCGGGTGAACGGTCTTTCATAGCGAACAGCTTAGGTGTATCGAAGTAACATGGCATTTATGCAATACGAGCCTGTTTAGGAACTTCATTCGAAATCACGTATAATTTCAGCTTGTTTTCCTGCGCCGATTTGAGACTCAGATTGCGGGCGCGTAATAAGTGCAGCTAAAGGTAGTAATTTCTTACCAAATCGCACACTCATTACCCGATCCGCTATCTCAGCCTGATCGGGTTTTTGTTTTTAGCGATCAATCAATCCATCACTATGTCCACCGTTCTGAAATCTTCCGCCACCGAAGCGCGCCTGCGCGATTTACTCCAACAACGCATCCTTATTCTAGATGGCGCGATGGGAACGATGATACAGCGCTATAAACTGGACGAAGCTGACTATCGCGGCGAGCGTTTTAAGGATTTCACCGGTCCGGCAGGCGTGCGCGAGCTCTTCGTCAAAGGCAACAATGAATTGCTTTCTTTGACCCAGCCGCACGTGATTCAAGAAATCCATGAGCAGTATTT
>CAUPNA010000011.1:0-49382 GCA_963512475.1 uncultured Undibacterium sp. | reverse complement strand
TGCGCAACACTTGGTCGCCAGAGGCTATCGGAAGCCAGGTTTTCTAGCGGCGCAACTCGATCCGCGCGTGATGAAACGGCGCGAAGGTTTCCGCAAGGGGCTCAGGGAAGCGGGTCTGGATCCCGACGTCGAAGTATTGCTACCGTCGCCGACCAATGTCGCTATGGGTGCCAGCCTGTTGTCCAGCATGCTGGAACAACACCCGGATTGCGACGCCGTATTTTGCTGCAACGACGACCTAGCCCTGGGCGCACTGTTTGAATGCCAGCGACGCGGCCTCAAGGTGCCGCAACAAATGGCGATTGCTGGGTTCAATGACTTGCCCTGGGCCGCCTGCGCAACGCCAGCGATCACCGCCATCATTACGCCGCGTTACCAGGTCGGCTATCAGGCAGCCCAGATGTTAGTTAAGGTTTTGAACGGTGAAGCGTTAGACAAGTCACGTATTGACCTCGGTTTCGAACTGGCGGTGCGCGAAAGTACTTAAGCATGTTGAATCCGGTCATCCCCAAAAAAAGCAGGGAAAGGTCTTGATATGACAAATTTGTCGCTACAAATCGGATATATTCTTAACTTCATCTCGGAACCGCTCCAGATCTACCTCTTCAGAAAACAGAGACGGATAGTCACATTCGCATAATCCAAATGTACAAAAACCGTTCGGTGTTGGCACTATCGGATAGATTGCCAGGGCTTTGAAGCCATCTTCATTCTTTGATTGAAACTCAATCAAACAGGCTTGATCGATAAAATTCTGCATGGCAGTCCATATCATTGGCAGAGTTTCCGCCAACTGAGATTAAATAATCTGAAAATCCCGCCCGCAGCAGGTCACAAGCAGGTTTTGCTAAAAATGACTTTTCATAATGACCTTGGAGACACTATCCATTTTCAATCGGGTAATCGCATAATTTTCAATTTCAAAATAGCCATCGGAGAAAAAATTGGGACTTTTTATTGCGATGATTGAGCCTTTATACCTGACAGGCAGCAGAAATACTTTGTGGCACAGTTTCTTGCACTCCCACTAGTGACATATCACCGCAGGCTATTAAGCTGAATTATTGAAGTATCCAGATACCAACGAATTCAGAGGGTTTGAACTTGGGTGTGAATTGGTGATTGTGTTTTCCTGATGAGTTTGGTGTATTAGTTGCCTCGGATTATGTTGGTAAAATGTGTCAATCAAATGATGGTAAGCATGTCGGCAGAACGATAAGGAATCACGTCTCATGAAGTCCCAAGTAATTGCATTAAGCTTAGTGACCTTTTTAGGTTTGAGTCTGCCAACATCTAATAGCAGAGCCGCCGAAGACGACGCTGCACTTTTGCTCGTCACCAAACAAGGTTTAGGAAATAATCTTTTAAGCATCGCCACAGCTGCCGCATTCCGTACCGTGACCTATGCGACGATCGCGAAAGAGCTGGGCGAGATCAAAGCTCGCGAATTAATAAGAAGTGAGTTGGAACGCTTGTTGCCAGCCTACCAAAAATCTTGGAACCGAAATCTCGCACTTTCATACGCGGCGTTTCTGACACCTGACGAACTTGTATCGGTTGCTAATGAGGGGAAATCCTCAAAGTACTTCAACAAATTTCAGTCAAAGCAAGCAGATGTCGGACAAAGCATGCAAGCTAAGTCGACATCAGTTCTAAGCGAGTTTGTGAGCGCAGTACTTAAGAATGCCCAAGCCAAGGGTTTCACTAAATGATTGTTAACGAACACAATCATTTAGTGAATTGTCCGTTTGGCTTTTGGTTCCGAACTTTCATTCCGATTTTTTGTTGCCAGCATCACTGATAAAAGCATCGCCCACAAACATGTTGATAGCGTTCATTGCCACCAATATCGATCTGTTCGCCAGCGGTCATGCGTTTACCTTGTTCATCGACGCGGATGTTCATGGTGGCTTTTTTGCCGCAAGCGCAAATGTTTTTTAATTCTTCTATGGTGTCGGCTAATGTCATTAGATAGCCGGAGCCGCGAAACGGTTCGCCCAAAAAGTCGCTGCGTAGTCCGTAGCAGATCACCGGAATGCCGCGTACATGAGCGAGTCGATGTAGCTGTTTTACCTGTACCGGTGATAAAAACTGCGCTTCATCGACTAGGATGCAATTGACAGATGGTGCATTTGTGAAGAAATCAAAGTCGGCATCAAAAGTGGCTGCATCACGTTGAGGACCGAGACGGGAGGTGATTTTGCCTTCGCCATAGCGGTTGTCGATGGCGGCGGTGTATAAGCAAACACTTTGACCCTGTTCTTCGTAATTGTGTGCAACTTGCAGCAACGCCGTGGATTTACCGGCATTCATCGCCGAATATCGAAAATATAACTTAGCCAATTCTTATTCCTGTGAGTAGTTTTTTGCGACATCAGGTGCTCGACCTTAAGTGCTCGACCTTAGACGGATCTCTGTCAAAAATAATATAAAACCAATTCGTGAGCAGAACCTACCTATTATAAAGGGGGATTGGCTTCTTGAAGGCGCGGTCTCTTCGAGCAGCCGTTTCGAGTTTACTCACTAGCAGGCGCGCGGAACCAGCCTTCTTTAGGCACCAGTTTTTCCTTCTCAGGATCAGCCCTATAATGAGGTGACATAATTTGTACGTTGTACTCATTAAACACATCCTGAATATTCGCGTGCAAGGTGCTCATGACTTCGGCACGAGGTACGGGATCATCAGGTACGGCCTGACAGATCAACAGGTACTCAGGATAAAAATCCGAGAGTGCGGTTTGAAATACTTTGGGCCTTGGTTCGCTTAAGACGCTGGGTGTCCTGCGTGCGGCTTCAATCAACATCGCTTCTACCTGACGCCATGGCGTGTCGTAACCGATGGTGACTTTGGTGTCGACTACAAAGCCAGGGCCTTCCACTGCGCGAGAATAATTCTTCGTCACATTGCCCAGCACCAGTGCATTTGGAAGCGTGATTTCTAATCCCATGCCGTTACGTAGCCGTGTGGTGAACATGCCAAGATCGGTGATGGTACCTTCGTGTCCATTCACATGAATAAATTCACCGGTTCGATAGATGCGCGAATAAGTTAGGATTAAACCACTGGCCGCTTGCGCAATTAAACTGGAGGCACCGAGCGAAATCATCAAGCCGACCAGAACCGAAACGCCTTTGAACGCTTCAGTACCAGACCCGGGCAAATAAGGATAGGCCATGGCTAGCGCAAACAGCCAGACCGCGACTTTGGTAATACGGCGTGTCGGTGCAACCACATCTGCACCTAGCCAGGAAATTGCTAAGACGCCATTTTCGACGCGATCAAAAAATGCATTAAAACCTTGTACCACCAGTTTCGCCAGAAAGAAAATGACACAGGCTGTGAACAGATCAGGAATTGCCCTAAGCGCCGCACTGGCAATCGTGCCAGTAATACCGAGCAGATAAGTATTGAGCTGCTCACCAAGTGGTCTGGTAAACGGAAATTGTGACAGGGTAAAGCTCAGCCATTCGTAGCTCAATAAAAAGATCACTACCCAAGACAGCCATTGCAATAAACGACGCAAACCACTCTGTATGTGATCGCGTTTGATCAATTGAGCTCGTACTAGTTGATGACCATCGAGTTTGTCTCGCGCCACAGACAAAATCTTGGCAACTGCGGCACGACGCAATTTAAATAGAATCCAAAGCAAGCCAATAAAAATACAAGACGCCAACAGCGCATAAGCACTCGCACGCAACATACGATCCAAGCTGCGGCCCTCCTGAGTCTCTTTGAGTACGAGATTGATGCGAGCAACCGCTTGATTAGCGACGCTCGTTAGCGTCTCTTGCTGGAACGGGTCCACGTCATCAGGCGCGATATAAAAGCTGCCTGCGCCATCAATCTGGATTAATTTTCCTGGCGGCATGTCGGCGACACTAATTTTATGTTCACCGGGGTTGGCGAGCTGTTGAGTAATGCGACGCTGCGCTCGACGCGCCCGCTCTTCAGGTTCTATGCCAAGGACCGTGCTGCGAAAATTGATGATGTCGCGATTTAGTACCTTCAGGCTGACTTCTTTATTGGCAGACGGCGTTGTGGGCGAGGGCGCTGGCGTAGGGATTGTTGTCGTATCTGCAGCAAAGCCAGACGGCATAGCGAAAACGAACCCCAGAGTGCAGAAAAAAGTGCAGAGATTTTTATAATTCATGACAGACAATGTCCACAGTTGAATAGATGAAAATAGATACTAAATTTTACTGCCGACCAACTTGAAAGAAAATATTCTTTACGCCAGACGGTGCGACGGCGATCCCGAAATACATAGGGCCCATGAAACTATTAAAGCCAGCAAATAAGCTGAGACTTTTGCGTGTGTTCGTAAACGAAATATCTTTACCTTGATTCCAGACATTACCAAACTCCAGACTGCTCCCCATAAACAAGCTTTGTCCTGCGAGGTCGAATTTGAGGGCGCGATATAAATAAGTAGCGCTGCCGTACAGCATGAAGTCACCAACAAACTGATCAGGCTGATAGGCCGACAGCTGTTGAAAACCTCCTAAGGTAGAGCCTATGCCCTGTACCTTTTTATTTGGCAAGAACAAGCCTGCGCCGTTAAATTTTAGATTGATGCTATGGCTATTGACGCTTTGCGCCCAAGTCGTATTGAAACTGAATTCACGATACTTGTCGCCACCGCGATTCATTCCAAAAAAGAATTCGCTGCCAATTTCATAACCATAGCGAGGAAACGCCGCATCGCTGAGTTGATCGATAACGAAAGAGGATTTGATACCGCCTTGTTGAAGATCGACGCGCGGTAAAGTCACTACGGTCGAATTGCCGTCACCGGTGACGACTTGTAAGGCACCTAGCTTGGGTCGTATCCGATATTGATTGGCGACCAAGCCGAAACGATATTCGCCCAGGCTGCCACGCTCACCGATTTCACCCACCAGATCAACGCCAGTTTTTTCATGTTTAAAATTGTATTCGGCGATACGTGTTTCATTGGCATATAGATTGCGTACATTATTCTTGATATCAAAATACGGACTAAGTAAAACGCCTTTCTCGCGTGAAATCGGTTGTCGCAATTCTGTGCGCAAGCCCAATGAATTACCAAACTGAATGTCGTTGCGCCATTCTAATCCGCTGTCACTTAACCAAGGGCGCCTATGTCCGACTTGTAGTTGGAACCCACCCGTTCCCTCAAAACCATTAGACAGCGCTAAGCCAAAACGTAAGAAATGAGGCCCCCACTTTCTTTCATTGGCATTCACGCGTACGCCGTATTTGTTGTCGCGTTGTATTAATTCGTGGCTGATGCCATCGTACTCGCGTGTGATATTGAGTCTGGCGAGTTTGAGGTTGATTTCTTCTGCGCTGTAATTGATGCCTTCTGCGATATCAACTTGGCGGCGAATTTCTTCAGTAGGAATTATCCCGTTAGATGCGATATCGACAAAACCTATTTTTATGGCGGGCAGCTCAGAGTCGGCTGCCCGTTTCAGGTGGGCAGCGTATTGGGTTGGCGAGACACTGAATTGACTTAACTGCGGCATGATCGCTAAGGCGGCATCGTTACCAATAGTAATGGCTTCGGTTGAACGGGCGAAATCCATGAAACTGACATTGCCTAAGTCGGGTTCTATCAAAATGTCTTTACTGCTCAGAAGCGCTTTTTGTTGTTCGACATTTTGCTCGGTCAAAATGTTGACCATTTGTTGACTGACATTGATCAGAGAAGACAAATTCGAGCGTGGCAATAATGGTGTCCCGATATTTACGGCGATGATGATGTCCGCACCCATTTTGCGGGCGATATCGACCGGTAAATTACGTACCAAACCGCCATCAACTAAAAGTTTTCCATCCAATTCAACGGGCGAAAAAACACCCGGTGCTGCCATACTGGCGCGTATAGCCAAATGCAATGGTCCTTTGTCGAATACCACCATTTTTCCGCTTTCCAAATTGGTAGCGACAGCACGAAATGGAATCGGTAAATCGTCGAAGGCGACATCGTTTTTTAAATGCGCAGTCCAGTTATGGAATAGCTCCAAAAACTGTGTCGCTTGTACAGCGCCGGTAGGCAATCGCACGCCTTCAGTGCTCAGACCCATGGTCGCGCCCAAAGGATATTGCTTGTCTTCCGCACGTAATGCATGGGGTAAATAGCGGCGTTCCACCCGATCCAAAGCGATATCGTTGAGTTTTAGTTTGATCAGACGCTCTTCAATTTCTTTTGCCGATAAGCCTGAGGCATACAGGCCTCCGACTACCGCGCCCATGCTAGTACCAGCGATACAATCAATTGGTATGCGCAAAGCTTCTAGTTGCTTGAGCACACCAATATGGGCAAAACCACGCGCGCCGCCGCCTGATAACACTAGGCAGATCTTGGGTGTTTTAGCCTGGCTCACAATACTTGTTTGTGTCGCGTTTTCCGGCGGTGATGCGAAGGCAGTGGCGCAAAGCAAGCACGCTGTTGAGGACAGCATTAAGCGGGATAAAACACGGTGTAAAAGTAGTTTTGTCATAGGGGGTCTTAGCGGCGGATGGCCACATTTACATCGATTAAAAACGCCCGGCGTCTACGTCCTGAATAAAGCTGATCAAGCCTTTGAAGTAATTTTCGCTATCATCATACATAGACATATGGCTACCATTCGGGCAAGTTAGCGCGCGACCGCGTTGTACTTTCTTTGCCATCGCTGCCATATACACTGGGTCCATGGTGTCGTGTTGGCCGCCTATGGTTAAAGTCGGTACCTTGATTTGTGCCAGATCTTTGCTGCGATCCCAGTTGAGTAATTTGCCACTGGCACCGAGTTCGCTTGGGCCTTGCATGGATACATAAATGCTTGGATTGACGTGTTTGAAAGAGCGATTCACTGGGTCTGGCCATTGCGCTTGTGGCATGCGTAAGACATGTTTTTCGTAATGGTGAGGAATCAGTAATTCCATGTAGCGCGGGTCTTCGTATTTGCCAGCAGCTTCCAAAGCTTGCGTCTCTTTCAGCACGGTTTGATCCATCGCAGGCATCAAGACTTTTTTCGCATAGTCGTTATACGCAGGAATGCTATCGACCATATTTGAGATGATCAATCCTTTCAGATTTTGTTGATACTTCAAAGCGTATTCCATAGCCAAAATGCCGCCCCAGGAATGTCCTAAGAGGTAGAAATTTTTCTGATCGAGTTTTAACGCTTGTCGTACTTGTTCTACTTCTTCTACATAGCGTGGCAGGTCGATCAGGGACGGATCTTGTGGTTGATCACTGAAGTGGGAACCCAGTTGATCGTAGTAATAATATTCTATTCCCGCACCAGGAAAATAGCTGTCAAAGATCTCAAAATACTCATGCGTCATGCCGGGGCCGCCATGCAGCAGTAAGACTTTGATGCTGGGATTGTTGCCAGTGCGTTTGGTCCAGACTTTGAATTCCCCTTTGGGCGTGGTGATCTTGATTTGTTTGACGCCACCGGAGAGGACATCATCGCGTCCTGTTTGATCGAAATAGCTGGCGGTTTTATTGGTAGCTTGGGGTGTCGAGCTCGCTTCGTTTTTTTGACATGCACTTAGCGTTAAAACTACAGCACTGACCAAAGTCAACGCACTGAATATTTTTCTCATGTTTAAGCTCGCTAAAAAGTTTTGTATGACGACTTGATATTAGTGTGAATTGTTATGCTGATTCAATGCATGCTCTATCCTGCGGTCAGGTACTAACCACATTAAGGCAACCAGTACATAAATAATTTGTGCAAGGATGGGCACGTAAAACGCTATTGTGATACTGAGCGCATATAAGACGATAGAGAGTTTGCCCTTGAGATCACGGCCTATGGCATTTTTGATGATGGCATTGTCGCTAGCCGCGCAGATGATGGAATATTGCAACATCCAATAAGCTACCGAAGACATGAATAAAATAGCACCGTATAAAGCTGTTGGCGCTGCAGAAAAATGATTCTCCCCCATCCAACCGGTGGCGAACGGTACCAGTGATAACCAAAACAGCAAATGCAAATTCGCCCATAAATTGCCTGCACTGATGTGTTGAGTCGCGTGCAGCATGTGATGATGATTATTCCAGTAAATCCCGATATAGACAAAGCTCAAGACATAGCTGAAGAACACAGGAATCAATGGCAGCAAAGCGTCTACGCTTTCCCCATGTGGTACTTTTAATTCTAATACCATGATGGTGATAATGATGGCGATGACACCATCACTGAAAGCTTCTAAACGTCCTTTTCCCATGTTCTTTCCCTTCTTTTGTTTAATATGCTTATGATGATTTGATCTTTGTTGCGCAATTTGAAGTTAATGCCATGAAGCAGACAGCCATTGAACATGCCAAACGCAAGTTGCGATTATGCATCAAGAATTAGAGGAAAGCGTCGTTGGATTTCAGAAGAGCGTTTTTTTGCCGCAGCATTTCCGTACTGCTGGGAAACATAAAAATAGTGCCATTCAAATGAGTTATGTTGCTGTCGTGATCGATGACTTTACGCCTACGCCAATGCATGCTCGCTTTAACCCATATTTTCCATTAGGCGCGTCTTCGACGCTATTTGAGCGCTGGCGGTCCATCTTCGGTCATTTTTTTCGTTCTTCGTTGCAAATAGCCAGCTATTTTCACCTCATTCACGTGAAAACTGCCTCGAAAAGTGTATCCACCATCGTCTCAAATCCTAATGGAAATTCTGGGTTGAACCGACTTGGTTTGTGCCAAGTTTTCTTGGTTGAGGTGGTATTGTGGACATTGCCTATGTTGAGCCTGATTTGGCTAATGTGCGGGCTGCACACCCTTGAGCGCAATCACTGTTGCGGTGTTCTGTGTGATGTGGTCACAAGGTTTTGCAGGCAGTGTTATCGGCAGTTCTGATCCTTGGGCGGTGGTCGCGAGACTGGTCATTCAACTTATTTTGAAGTAGCAATAAAAAAATCTCACCAGATTTCTCTGGTGAGATTTTTTTCTATGCTTTTACTTCGACAACTTAGCTACCGATACGACCACCGTCATTCTTGGTGATCACGATAGTCGCAGAACGTGGACGCTTACCTGCACCGTAGCCAGCATTGCTTGGCCATTGGCTAGTGTACTTAGTTGGATCTGCAATATTGGCAGCAGAGGTAGTTTCGCCTGGATGTTGGATGTTAATAAACAAAGCTTTACCGTCTGGTGTTTCTGCAATACCCGTGATTTCAGACGCAGATGGACCAACCAAGAAACGCTTCAATGTATCAGCCGTTGGCTTCTTACCGACATAAGTGGTCACTGCCAAATTAGACCCATCTGCTTTAGTGTAGTTCAAAGTCACTTTTTCGCCATCGCCAACTTGGCCTGGCAAACCAGCGAGCATCATACAATTAGTCACATCAGTGAACGCGCCATCATCCGTTTGGATCCAGCAAATTCCTGTTGATGGACTAAATGCCAAACCGTCTGGGCTGGACATATCTTGGTCATTCGTCAGGCTAGACAAATTGATCTTGCCTGCTTCTGCGCTGGCTTCTGCCGCGAACAAGTAGACGTCCCATGTGAAAGTCAACGCTGTTGAACCATCAGCACCTTCTTTCATACGCAAAATGTGTCCGTTAGGATTACCATTTTGCGCAGTCGTGCCTTTCATGTCTGTATAAGCACGTGGGTTTGCAGAATCTGGTGCAAGCTGGGAAGAACCTGTTGGATTGATATTACGGTTACTATTATTCGTCAAAGAATAATAAATCTCGCCATTGGCAGGATTCACTGAACACCATTCTGGACGATCCATCTTAGTCGCGCCAACAGCATCACCCGCTAAACGAGAATTCACACAAATATCAGCCTGATCAGCAAACTTATAGCCTGCGTAGGCAGCGATCAATGGATTGCTCATCGCCAATTCTACCCACTTACCGCTACCGTCAGCATTGAACTGAGCAACATACAATTTACCGCTGTCGAGGTATTTGTCACCCATCGCTAAAGCATTGCTGGAATTGGCATCTGCCGCTTCCCAGTTCGCGCTAGACACATATTTATAGATGTATTCGTTACGGGAATCATCGCCCATGTACACGGCTAATGGTTTGCCGGCTACTGGCTTACCAAATGCGGCACTTTCGTGTGCAAAACGACCTAGGGCTGTACGTTTTTTCGCCAATTTTGTTTTATCGTAAGCGTCCATCTCAACGATGTAACCCATACCGTTCAACTCATTGCGATAGTCGTCGCTACCATTGCTTGAAGTACCAGTTTGACTGAGATTCCAGCGTACATATTTATCTTCCGTACCGCCTGTTTCCCAGCCGTGACGAGAACCGCTACCTTGTGCGCGACCATAACGTTTTAATGAGGCAACGCTCTTGTCATTGCCACGCGCAGTATCATCCGTAGCGCTACGCGTAAAATAGCCTCCCCAGTTTTCTTCGCCAGTGACGAAACTATTCCACGGCGTTTTACCTGTACCGCAGTTATTCAAAGTGCCGCGTGTTTTCAAACCAGTTGGTGAGTACTTGGTAATCGCCAAAGCGTTACCGCGTACTGGACCAGACAACTCCATGTCAGTCAAAGGAGTAAAGCGACGGTTGAATGCAGAGTCTTTCACGTATTCCCATTTACCACTTGCCTTACGAACTTCAACGAATGCGACGCCGTGAATCGCCACTTCTTTATCCACTTCTGACGCTGGTCGCGGCAGAGTTGTTGTTCCACCGTTAGCATGCAAGAAGAAAGATGAACGTACTTCGTCGGTCGTCGCTTCGTGATTCACACCAAGCAAACCGCGTTCTACGGAAGTCAGTGAGGCTTTACCATCAGCAGACAAACCAAACCATTCCATACCATCATGATGATCGCCTGCACGGTTTTCATAATCGGTATCAGTGCCGTCATTCTTATAGGCCGCTGTCGTTGCCGTTAATGGATCGCCTAAAGCATAGATGATTGAAGCGGTATAGCCGACTGGCACCATAACGCTATCTGCCAAACTCTTAGCCACGGGTGCGAAACCCAGCAATTTCTCTACAGGTTTTGGTACTTCAGGCACTACCGCAACCGGTGTATCGTTGCTTGATCCGCCACAAGCACTCAATGCGCTAGAACCAATAAAAGCACTAGCAATCGACGCTGCACCACCGCGCAACAAACTGCGACGGCTCAAACGTGCGTCTAACACAGCACTGAAATGTGGGTTTGGCGTGTCGTTGTATCCGATATCATCTGGATCAATGGCGTTCAATTTCTCATTCGTATTGCTCATGGCTTTTTCCTGTGGGTATTAGAATTTATAGATAGGGTGCTACAGAAGCGAGCAATCATAGTCAGCGTGTATGACTGCTGCATGACGATTTCATGACAAGCGGATGACATGCGCTTGTTAATCTCGCAAAAAAAAGAGCCTGCTTGGAAAACCAGGCAGGCTCAAACCGGTACTACTCACTTAGTCTTTCCGAGGAAGTGGTGCTTACTCAGGTCGACTTTACCAACAAAACATGAAATCTTATGCAGCCACCTTCGCTTTCTTGCCACTGATGGCATAGAAGGCTTTCATTACCAGACGGTAGAGTAAGCGTATGAAAGTTAAGGTCAATACTGCTTCGATCAAAGTCACAATCAGCGCTAAGGCTTGGTTGTAACGATCAGCGCGGCGGCCTAGTTTTGCAATCATGCGGTCACGTGCAATTTCTATGCTGTCGTAGAAACTTGGTACGACTAACAAGGTTAAGATCGTCGAAGTAATCGTACCGCCGATAATCGCGATCGCCAGTGGACGATAGAATTCACCACCTTCACCGAGACCCAAAGCGACAGGGATCATGCCGGCGATCAAGGCGAAGGTCGTCATCAAGATAGGGCGTAGACGGACACGACCTGCATGCATCAACGCATCTTCTCGGTTCATGCCGCCTTTTTCTTCTTTACGCGCCGCATCGAGCAAGAGAATCGCATTTTTCGCGACCAAGCCCATTAACATAATGATGCCGATAAAACTCATCAAGTTGATCGTGCTACCCGTCACCATCAAGGCAATCACGACACCGATCAAAGATAGAGGTAAGGACAACATCACCGCCAGAGGCGCGGTGAAAGAGCCAAACTGCATGACCAAAATCAGGTACATCAAACCGATACCAGAGACCAAAGCGATCAGCATTTCTGTAAACAATTCATTTTGATCTTGTCCTGCACCTGCTAAGGACAAACCATAACCGGGAGGATAGTTAAATGATTTGGCCAAATCCATCGCTTCTTTGGTGACTTCGCCGTTGGAGCGACCCTGAACGTTAGCGGAGACGGTAATCGTACGTTTGCCGTTGCTGTGTTCAATACTGGATGGACCTTTACCCATACTGATGGTAGCGATCTGATCCAAAGGAATCATTTCATTGGTACCAGACACTGCAATCGGTAAGCGTTCTATGTTTTCTTTGCTGACGCGATCGGCCGGGTGCAAGCGCACTGCGACGTCGCGCGTTTCGCCAGTAGGATCAACCCAGTCGCCAACCTCGATACCCGCAAATGCGACACGTAAAGCCTGAGCTGCGTCGTTGACCGAGATACCCATAGAGTTAGCCAGACCACGGTTCATTTCTATCTTCAGCTCTTTCTTAGGATCTTGCTCAGACAAACCAATATCCACAGCGCCTGGGACTTTGCGCAACTGCTCCATGTAGGCGTTGGTGATTTCCATCAGTTTGCGTGAGTCGGGACCAGTGAATTCGATTTGAATTGGCTTACGTGCACCATTATTTAAATCATCCAGTACCACATACTCTGCACCGACCAATTGTTTGATCTTTTCACGTAATTCGACGGCGATTTCTTTGGCACTGCGCTTACGGGTATTTTTCTTACCAATATCGACGTAGATACGACCACCTGCTGCATTTATATTGCTATTGGTTTCCTTCACTTCAGCAATCGTACGTGCCAGTGCCGCGGCTCTTTCCATTTTCAGACGGGCGTATTCGACCGAAGAGGACGCTGGTGTACGTACTTCTATCATCAAGTTGCCAGAATCTGCTGTTGGCAAGAAGCTAGTACCACCAAATTTTGCTTGTAAGGCCAAAGCACCAACCAAGGACATCAGTGCAATCGCACCCATCCAGCGACGGTGATGCAAAGCCCAGGCGATGACGCGGCCATAACGATCTGCCTGGCTATCAAACCAATCATTAAAACGGGCTAAGATTTTGCTCAAACCTTTTTTCGGTGCTGTGTGATGATCGGCTGGATCACCCCAATATGCTGACAACATAGGATCAAGTGTGAATGAGATACCCAGACTGACCAAGACGGAACACGTCACGGTTAAGGCAAACGGTCGGAACCATTCACCCGAAATACCCGGCATGAAAGCGACTGGGATAAACACGGCGATAATGGAGAACGTCGTTGCTGCAACCGCCAAGCCGATTTCCGCTGTACCTTCTAAAGCTGCAGTACGACGATCAGAGCCATTCTGCATGTGACGCACAATGTTTTCACGCACCACAATCGCATCATCAATCAAGACACCGATTGCCAATGACAAGCCGAGCAAGGTCATGAAATTCAAAGTAAAGCCGCATAACCAGACCGCGATAAACGCCGCGATCACCGATGTTGGCAAGCTTAGGGCTGTGATTAAGGTAGAGCGCCACGAATTCAAGAAAGCGTAGACCACGAAGATCGTCAACACCGCACCAAAGATTAGCGATTCAATCACGTTATTCAAGCTGTTTTGTGCATCTTTACCACCATCACGTGTCACTTCCAATTTGGTGCCCGGATGATCCTTCGCGAGGTCTTTGTTGATCTCTTCCACCGCTTTGACTACGCTTTTGGCGACGCTGACCGTACTTGCTTCACGTGAACGTGTGACTTGTATGCCCACATTAGGTTTGCCACTGCGTATGCTCAAACCATTGATGTCGGCAAAGCCGTCTTCTATCGTTGCAACCTGGCCGAGGCGCACGATTTGATCACCACGACGTTTGACGACGATGTTTTGAAACTCCGCAGGGCTTTCGATACGACCGACCAAGCGTATGCTTTCTTCTTCTAAGTCGCCGCGTACTTTGCCGACCGGTGCGTTGGTGTTTTGGCTGCGCAACGCAGAGACGACTTCACCAGCGGATACATTGAATTCACGTAATTTTTCGGCGCGCAATAAGACCGACAATTCGCGACGCAAAGCACCGTTCACATTGACTGTCGCAACACCAGGGACACCGCGCAAACGAGTTGCCAGTGTATCCTCTGCCATACGCGAGATCTCGGCGTGTGTTTGAGTACTGGAAGATAAGGCCAGATTGAGAATCGGTTGTGTTGATGGATCAAAGCGCTGCACGATAGGCTCGCGCATTTCGGTTGGTAACTTGTAGCGTACAGAAGAAATCACATTGCGGACTTCTTCTGCCGCTTCAATCATATTCTTCTTGAAAGAGAAACGCATTTCGAAACCAGCATTTCCCTCGTTTGAATAGGAATACACTTCATCGACACCGGATACACTTTGAAGTGATTTCTCCAAGCGATTGACGATTTCACGCTCTACCGTATCGGGTGATGCTCCAGGATATGGAATGCTGACGAACAAGCCCGGAATTTCGACATCGGGATTTTGATTGACGCGTAGCTTACTCATCGCGAGTAAGCCCATCGCCATCATCGCAATAATCAGGACGATGGTGGCAATTGGTCGTTTAATACTAAAGTCGGAGAGAAACATGATTAATTCCCCATCGCGATGTTAGTGCCGCTCAAATCTTTGTTCAAAGCAGTTTTGGTGTTTAAGGTAGCCGCCATTTCGACTAGTTGGCCTTCTTTAAAGCTAGAGCTAGGATTGCGCATGATCACATCACCGGCCACCACACCGCCACGTACTTCATAGTTGCCTGTGCGGACATCACGACTGCCGAGTGCCAGTTCAACTTTATTCAAGCTCTTGCCCTTGACGCGCCATGCGTAAGTTTTGTCGCCGGATTTGACCAATGCAGCTTCTGGTAGCATCAGAGCCGAGACTGTTTCTGCTTCAATATTGCCTTCCGCGTACAGGCCGGAGACACGTGGCTGCTTGCTGTCGGCAAAGGCGACTAAGACTTCAACTTGACGTGTTACGTCATTTGCGGCGGGGTCAACGCGGGTGACTTTGCCGCGGAATTCTTGACCAGCATAACCATTGATACGGAAGCTCACGTTTTGGCCGGGTCTGACCATGCCGATTTTATCGGCCGAGACGCGTCCCGCAAAGCGCATGCTATTCGGATCAATGACTTTAACTAATTCTTTCCCTGCCAGAGCCGTGTCGCCTGGAGAGACTTTGCGTTCACTGATGATGCCGTCAAATGGAGCGCGAACCACCGTGCGTTGCAATTGTTGCTGCGCTGATGCGGCGCGCGCTTTGGCAGCTGAAACTTCACTTTGCGCTGTATTGCGACGTACTTCAGCGTCGTCTAGGGCTTGCATGGAAGTCATGCCCGAAGCGCGCAAAGTTTTCAGGCGTTGGAGATTGCGATCAGCCTGATCTAAGGCCAACGCGGCATTGCGTGCTGAGTCGTTAGCCGAATTTAAGTTGTCACGAATTGAAGTTTCATCCAGACGCACGATCACATCACCACGCTTTACCGCTTCGCCATTCTCTTTTAATACCTGCAGTACGACGGTGGAGACTTCCGCACGCAAATCAGCTTTACGCTCAGGCTGAATCGAGCCGATCACCACAGGGCCAGATGCTAAGGCATTACTCTGTAAATTTAGAATGTCTTCATTGGCAATGATGAGTTTTTCAGGGCCTGTATTGGCAGCATTCTTAGCCACGGTGGCGGAAGCACTGGCGCTGGCAGATGCGCTGGATTTGGCATCAGGGGCTGAATTGCTGCAAGCGCTGAGCGCCGAAGCGATGGCGAGGACAAGAATGGTTTTACGTAACATGATGGGTACCTACTGAGGTAAAGGGGTGGATTCGCGATGGTGAGTATTCCGCAGCAGGGTCTGTAGTTCAAGATGCAAAGTAGTCAAGCGCGCAATTAAGGGGATGAAATGCAAAAATTACGGTGTGAAATGAAAAAGCGGTGTGACGCTCTGTGAGCGGTCATCGGAAGGGTTTTGCAGAATAGTGCTAAATTCTTATTTTTTTCGAATGGTCGAAAACGACTTTGTGTGATGGGCGGCCGTCCCAGGTGAACAGAGGAAAACGCTATGCTGCGTGCTATCATGAGTTCCATTTTTCCTTATAGTTATCCTTTGTTTTTACTATGACAGACCAAACTACCCCAATTCAAACTCACCAAGAACCAACCACAATCAGCTATCGCCCAGCAGCCAAACAAGATGCCGCCTACATCGCCCAAATGGTCAACAGTGCCTATCGTGGCGACTCTAGCCGCACTGGCTGGACTACCGAAGCTGATTTGCTTACCGGCACCCGCATCGATGCAGAAGAAGTCTGTAATTTATTAGAAGCTGATAATTCGATAATCTTGTTGTGCCTGCAAAATGAGCAAATCATAGGCTGCGTGCATTTAGAAAAAACACTAGACGCTGCCTACCTAGGCATGTTTGTTGTGAAGCCGGGTCTGCAAGGCGGCGGCATAGGCAAACAATTCATGCAAGCCGCCGAGGATTTGGTACAAGCCGAATGGGGCGTAAAGAAAATGTGGATGACCGTGATCAGTGTTCGCAAAGAACTGATCGCCTATTACGAAAGACGTGGTTACCGCCAGAATGGCAAAGTTAAACCTTTTCCGGCCGAAGTCCCTGATGAGTTTCGTTTAGTGAAGGATTTGCAGATGGTGGAGATGGAGAAGGCGTTGGGGTGAGGCTTGTCGCGACTTTTGGCCAAACCTAAGTAGGTGCGAATAGCGCAGCGTATTCGCACGCATGTGAACGTTATATTAAGCGCCCTTGTTTTTTGAGTGATGAATACAAAGATGTTCAATATTTCTTCGGTTCTTTTTGTTTTAGTATCTGCCACACCAACAATCCCCAACCGAGTAAAAACGCCACACCCCCAATCGGTGTAATCGCGCCCAACCAACGCACGCCCGTCAGCGCCAAAACATATAAGCTACCGCTAAATACGACAATACCGAATAAAAATGCGATGCCGATTCTGCTGAGCGCCGCTGTTGACAGCAAGCGCGGCGTCAATGCAGCGATGAGCAGCATGCCCAATGCATGTGCCATTTGGTATTGCACCGCCGTGTGCCAGATTGCCAGCATGTCGGGGCTAAGGAGTTTTTTGAGCGCATGCGCACCAAAGGCGCCGCAGGCGATAGCGATGAGCATATTGAGTGCGCCGCAGGCGGCAATGTGACGTTCTTGCATAGTGAAGTGGGAAGATGGTGTTGAAAGTGCGCCCATCTTAAACTGAAATAAACTGAATCCCACACTATTGAGAAAAGTATAGTCACACGGCTAGCTAAAAATGCCAAGGGCGCAAAGAAAAAACCTTTGCGCCCTTGGATTTACTGCGAATAGTAATAATTGGAAGCTGTTACTGACTCTACATTATGCTACCTTTTTTGCCTTCGCCATTTTAAATTCCGCCATCAACTTCGCTTCTTTCTCTTTCGCTGCTTTGAAGTGGCGTTCTTTGACGTGACCATAGCCGCGGATATCTTCAGGGATGCTGGCGATAGCGACTAGCGTAGCTAAGTTATCGGCATTTAATTGCGCTAACAATTGGCTGATGGTTTGTCTATAGTCGACCGGCAATGCACGTTCCATGCGACGCTCTTCGGTGTAGCCGAAGATGTCGAAAGTACCGCCGCGCAGAGATTTGAAGCTGGCTAACAAGCCAAATGCCTTCATCATCCATGGGCCAAATTGCTGCTTGATCAAATGACCCTTGTCATCACGCTTGGCGAGCAAGGGTGGTGCTAAGTGGAAGTTGATTGAGTAGTCGCCTTCAAACATGTCGGCAATTTTCTTTTGGAATTTGCCATCGGTGTACAAACGGGCTACTTCGTACTCGTCCTTGTAAGCCATTAGCTTAAACAAATATTTCGCTACGGCTTCGGTCAGACGTAAGGCTTTACCATCTACCACTTTGCTTTCTGCTGCTTTGACCTGAGCGACAAAATCGCTATAGGTTTGTGCATAGGCAGCGTTTTGGTAGTCCGTCAAAAATGCTACGCGTTTGGCAATCGTGTCTTCCAAACTCGGTGCGCGTTTTAATTCAATCACGGTGGCCGGCGTGGTCAGGCGCTGTACGGCGGCTAAATCATTGGCTGCAACGCGACCCCAGTTAAAGGCTTGTTTGTTGAAGTCAATTTGCACGCCATTTAATTCTATGGCGCGCATCAGTGCCGCTTCAGACAAAGGCACCCAGCCTTTTTGCCATGAATAACCGAGCATGAACATATTGGCGGCGATGCTGTCACCCATCAATGCCGTGGCGATAGTAGTTGCGTCCACCATATCGACTCGGTCGTTGCCGCAGGCTTTACGGATTTCCGCTTCGGCAGAACCCGCTGGGAATTGCCAGTTGGGATTCTTGATGAAGGTCGCAGTCGGACTGCTGCTTGCATTGATCGCGCCTTGGGTACGGCCTTCGCCCATACGAGACACGGCATCTTTGCCAGCGGTGACGATCAAATCGCAACCGATGACCAAATCCGCCATGCCGGTACCAACACGGGTTGATTGTATGTCTTCAGCCTTGTCAGCCAAACGCACGTGCGACATGACTGCGCCGCCTTTTTGCGCCAAACCTGTCATGTCGAGCACGGAGCAGGATTTACCTTGCAAATGCGCTGCCATGGCCATGATTTGGCCGATGGTGATGACGCCAGTACCGCCGACGCCGGTGACGATGACGCCGTACGGTGTTGCCGTACTTGGTAATACTGGCGCTGGTAAACTCGTCACGTCAAAAGCACCGCCTGCTTCGATTTTGGCCTTGGCTGGCTTTTTCAATTTGCCGCCTTCCACCGTGACAAAACTAGGGCAGAAGCCATTGACGCAGGAATAATCCTTATTGCATGAAGACTGGTTGATCTGACGTTTGCGACCAAATTCGGTTTCCAAAGGTTCTACTGACAAACAGTTGGATTGCACACTGCAATCGCCACAGCCTTCGCAGACTGCTTCGTTGATGACTGCGCGTTTGGCCGGGTCAGGGAAACCTGGCTTGCCGTCTTTGCCGATTTTTTTCCGGCGGCGACGTTTTTCTGAGGCACAGGTTTGGTCGTAGATCATCGCGGAAACGCCCTTGCATTCGCGTAATTCGCGTTGCACCGCATCGAGTTCACTGCGGTGGCGTACAGTAACGCCCTCAGCCCATGGATAGCCTGACGGATATTTTTCAGGTTCGTCGGTGACTACGATAATCGGTGTCACACCTTCGGCTGCGATTTGGCGTGAAATCATACCCGGATCAAGTGGGCCGTCAAATTCCTGACCACCTGTCATGGCGACTGCGTCGTTAAACAGAATTTTGTACGTCATATTCACGTGACCAGAGACGGCGGCACGAATCGCTAACAAACCCGAGTGATAGTAAGTACCGTCACCCAGATTTGAGAACACGTGCTGTTCAGTGGTGAACGGTGCGGCACCGATCCAAGTTACACCTTCACCGCCCATGTGCGTGAATGTCGTTGATTCTCTATCCATCCAAGTCACCATATAGTGACAACCGATACCCGCTAAGGCGCGGCTGCCTTCTGGTACTTTGGTGGACGTATTGTGCGGACAGCCTGAACAGAAATGCGGAATACGATCTTTGTTCGCGTCGGGCTTGGAGACAGAGTTTAACGCGGCTTCTTTCGCCTCCAAATAAGCGACACGTTCTTTAACCTGCTGCTCAACCGGATGTCCTGCGAAATAGCGGCTGATACGTGATGCAATCGCACGAGCGATTTGGGCTGGGCTCAGTTCGTAAGTGGCAGGTAATAACCATTCACCATGACCGCTGCCTTTGATGTTAGTCCATTCGCCGGTATCGTCGAATTTACCGACCACGCGTGGACGGACTTTTTCTTCCCAGTGATACAGTTCTTCTTTTAAGGCGTATTCGAGAATCTGACGTTTTTCTTCAACGACTAGAATCTCTTCCAAACCAGTCGCAAATTCACGTACGCCGTCGGACTCTAAAGGCCAGGTCATGCCGATTTTGTATAGACGGATGCCGATGTCTTTGGCAACTTGTTCATCAATGCCCAGATCCGCTAAGGCCTGACGTGTATCTAGATAGGATTTGCCGGCGGTGATAATACCGATTTTGGCAGCTGGGCTATCCCAGATAATTTGATTGAGTTTATTGGCACGCGCATAGGCTAGAGCGGCATACCATTTGTAGTTATTCATGCGCGTTTCTTGCGCCAGCACGGGATCGGGTGTGCGGATATGCACGCCGTCAGCAGGCATGGTGAAATCGGTAGGGATCACCGGTTTTACGCGATCTGGATCGATGTCCACTACGCAGCCGGATTCCACGATGTCGGTCACGCATTTCATAGAAACCCACAGGCCGGTATAGCGTGACATGGCGATACCGTGTAGGCCGTAGTCTAGGTATTCTTGTACGGTTGCTGGGTATAAGACAGGAATACCGCAGGCTTTTAAAATATGCTCACTTTGATGCGCGGCTGTAGAGGATTTGGCTGCATGATCGTCACCCGCGATGACCAAGACACCACCGTGAGGCGAAGTGCCCGCCAGATTCGCATGCTTAAATACGTCGCCGCAACGATCCACACCAGGACCCTTGCCGTACCAGACGCCGAAAACACCATCGTATTTTGCGCCGGGGAATAAATTAACTTGTTGCGTGCCCCAAACCGATGTTGCAGCTAAATCTTCATTCACGCCAGGGTGAAAAGTGACATGGTATTTCGCCAGATGTTTCTTCGCTTTGGCCGCTGTGGTATCGACTGCGCCTAGCGGTGAGCCGCGATAGCCAGTCAGGAAACCAGCGGTATTTAAGCCCGCTTTTTCATCCGCTTGACGTTGCAACATGGTCAGACGTATCAAGGCCTGAGTGCCGGTCATAAAGGCTCGGCCACGTTCCAGTGTGTATTTGTCGTCTAGGGAAATGTTGCTATTAATTGATACGCCGCTAGTTGAGTTAGCTTCCGCATCAACCAATGAATTTTGCTCTGCCTTATTGCTAGGTGAGTTCATGCTGCCTCCGAGTCTATTTTATTGGGCTTGGGTTTGCCTGAGACATTCGTCGATTGATATCAACTTGTGATTGCATCATACGCTGAATGCTTAAAAAACGAGCATAGGTTCTCTCAAGGACGCCTATACTTTGCAAGGGCAGCACAGTAACACGGGGCATTATGCCTCCCCATGCACAGTCAAGTTCAAAAAGACCAGTACAGTATGGCTGACAATTGTGTGAAGTGTACTGGTTTTAAGTTTAACAATAGTGTGAGTCGAAGATAGGTAAGCACGCAAATTCCATTTTTATGAAAAACCTCGTATTTGGAAAGAATGAGCGAGGCATCGTTTCAACTTGTGGCGCGAATAAATGGGTTTGAGTCGTTCAGACTGCCGACTCCGGATGATATCTATTGTTTTCCAACTATCGCGGTGTGGCGCAATGGTTTTTTAGCACTGCTGTCGGAGCATGATCGCGCTATAATCTGTGGATGAAACTGAAATTTACCAAGATGCATGGCGCCGGCAATGATTTTATTGTCATAGACGCTATCAACCAATCCATAGCCTTTAGTCCAGCTCAATGGCGCGCCTTAGCGGATCGTCGTTTTGGCATTGGTGCCGATCAAATCTTAGTGGTCGAGGCAGCACCTGCTGCGGATATCGATTTTCGTTATCGTATCTTTAATGCCGATGGCGGTGAAGTTGAGCAATGTGGCAACGGCTCGCGTGCTTTTGTCCGTTTTGTGATTGATAAAGGTTTAACCAGTAAGTCAAAAATCCGCGTGCAGACCATGTCTGGCTTGATTGAGCCTGAAGTAGGTGCGGATGGGCGGATTACAGTGAACATGGGCGTGCCGGATTTTGACCCAGCAGCATCGGCGTTTCAGACGCAAGATTTAAATTCGCATCAAGAAGCTGCTGCGACCATTTGGGCTTTACCATTAGCTGCATCTTCGGCGCAAATCACCTGTGTTTCTATGGGAAATCCACATGCCGTGCAAATCGTAGCCGATGTAGAACAATATCCCGTATTAGTTGAAGGCCCGCAAATTGAATTGCATCCGCGTTTCGAAAAACGAGTCAATGCCGGATTTATGCAAATCAATGACGCTCATCATGTGCAATTGCGCGTCTATGAACGTGGTGCAGGGGAGACATTAGCTTGCGGCACAGGTGCTTGTGCGGCGGCAGTTGCAGGGATACGACGTGGCGTATTGCAGTCACCCGTGGAAGTCAAAATGCATGGTGGTGATTTGCAAATTGCTTGGGCAGGTGAAGCTCAGCCTGTATTTCTTAGCGGTCCCGCTGTGAGCGTGTTTGAAGGCGAAATTGATATTTAGAATGGTGCTTTAAAAGTTTGCTTTGAACGTGGACGTTTTCAATGGACCTTGCTTTACAACCTATACAGAATTTAAAAATAGTAAAAAAATGAATACCAACGATATCGCAGATTATTTAGTCCAACACCCACATTTTTTCGAAGAACACGCCGAATTGTTGGCAAAGATTAAGCTCACCAGCCCAGTCATGGGGCGTTCGATTTCGCTACAAGAGCGGCAGATGGAAATCGTCCGTGAGAAGCTCAAAGTGATGGAATTACGCTTATCCGACTTGATGCGCGTGGCGCAGGAGAACGATGCGATCAGCGATAAGTTTCAAAGCTGGACCCGTGGTTTACTCTTAGCTCGCAATGACGTTGATTTGCCCTACATTCTGACAAAAAGCTTGCAGGATGTATTCAATTTGCCGCATGCGACCTTGCGTTTGTGGGGCGTAACGGAAGAAGTGCAGCATACTTGGTTCGCCGTGCCTGCCAGTGAAGATGTGCAATTATTCGCCAAGGGTTTGAGCAAACCTTATTGTGGTCAGAATCATGATTTTGAAGCCGCTGCCTGGTTGGAATCGGATGACGCCATTACTTCAGTGGCGATGCTGCCGCTACGTTTGGCAGAAGATGACATGACTTTTGGTCTTTTGATCTTAGGCTCGCCTGATGCCAGTCGTTTCACCAAAGAGATGGCGACAGACTTTTTGACAAAAATCGCCGATACCGCGAGCGCCGCCTTAAGTTGTATGATTGATTGTTGAGTCTATGAGCACGCAGGACAATGCCAACCAGATTCATAGCTATCTGGACGTGCTGCGTGTACAACGTCAATTGTCTCCCCACACTTTGAGCAGTTATGCCTTGGATTTAGCTGAATTGGCCGACTTTGCCCAAGCGCGCGCATTGTCGAGCCTGACCTATTTTGATGTTCGTCGCTTCACCTCGCAACTTCACTCCAAACAATTAAATCCGCGTAGCATCGCCCGCAAGTTATCGAGCTGGCGTGGTTTTTATACTTGGCTGGCCGAGCAAATTGAGATGCCCGCCAATCCGGTAGAAGGCGTGAAAGCGCCTAAAAAAGCTAAAACTTTGCCGAAAGCCTTGGGTGCCGATGATGCTGTGCATCTGGTGGCACATCATGGCAGCGACCAGCCGACTGCCTTGGCTAACCGGGCGATGTTTGAATTGCTGTATTCCAGTGGCTTGCGGGTTTCTGAGCTGGTTGCGCTCGATCTGCGTGATTTTAGTGATGGTGCTTACACCAGTTTGGCGTGGGTCGATAGCAGTCAGGCTGAAGTGCATGTTACAGGTAAGGGCAATAAGCAAAGAATCGTCCCCGTTGGAAAACCTGCTTTAGCGGCTTTGCAAGACTGGTTGGCAGTACGCGGTAGCTTGGTCAAACTAGAATTACATGCTTTGTTTCTCAACGAACGCGGTGCTCGTATGTCGGTGCGTTCGGTGCAATTACGCCTCAAGGCGCACGCCCAGACGATGGGTATTCCCAGCGATGTGCATCCGCATGTATTGCGCCACTCGTTCGCGACCCATGTTTTGCAATCTTCGGGCGATCTGCGCGCGGTGCAGGAAATGTTGGGACACAGCTCGATTGCCGCCACTCAGGTGTATACCGCGTTGGACTTTCAACATTTGGCGAAGGTATATGACGCCACGCATCCCCGCGCAAAGAAATAGTCACTTCCAATTTAGTCTACTTTTGCAACTCAATTGCATTTTGCGGCATAATGTCGCTTTCTTTGCTTGAACAGTGTGATGAATAATCAGTCGGATAATCAGTCGGATAATTTGCCGCCAATCGAAGCTATGCAGTCCAAACAGTCCAAGCAGCCCAAGCAAGCAAAATCTGCAACGCAGCAGGATCGTTCCAGTTTTGCGGTCGCAGAGCATAAGCTGCGTGCTGCACAAGTGCGTGTTACTCAGGCTCGTCTGGATGTTTTGAGTGTATTGCTGACGCAGCACCGCGCGATGTCGCATACCGAGATGCAAGACGCTTTGCCAGAGATGGATAGAGTGACACTTTACCGCGCCCTTGATTGTCTCGCAGATGCTGGTTTGGCTCACAAAATTACGAGCGATGACCGGGTATTCCGATTTAGTACCGGGAGCGAATTGGGCGTGTCAGCAGAAACCAGCCCACACATCAACCCGATACAACATCAACATGGGCATTTTAAATGTACTCGCTGTAGCAAGGTTTTTTGCCTGGAACAGCCCGCTGCCAGCCATACCCTCAGTGATCAATTGCAAGCAACTTTAGATTTAACTGCACTTAAAGGTTTTCGAAGTCACGACATCGAAGTCACCATCAAAGGGTGGTGCGATCGTTGCAGTGATGCTTAGTTTCATTATTTTTTATTATTTACGACTGATTTTACGATAGAACATTATGGCTTTAATCCCTACTACGATATTGACTGGCTTTCTCGGTGCTGGCAAAACCACGCTACTCAATCGCGTTTTGCAGGAGCAGCATGGCTATAAAATTGCCGTGATCGAAAATGAATTTGGCCAGGAAAATATTGATAACGAAATCTTGGTGCAAGACAGTAATGAGCAAATCATTGAGATGAATAACGGTTGTATTTGCTGTACCGTGCGTGGCGATTTAATCGTGGCACTTAATACTCTGATGCAGAGAAAAAATGCAGGCGAGTTACAGTTTGATCGCGTCATTATAGAGACTACAGGTTTAGCGAATCCTGGTCCGGTGGCGCAGACCTTCTTTGTTGATGAGGAAGTCGGTTTGCATTATATGCTGGATGCGGTTGTGACCGTGGTTGATGCCAAACATGGTATGGCACAGCTAGATGAGCATGAAGAAGCCCAGCGCCAAGTAGGTTTTGCTGACAAAATTTTGCTTTCAAAAGCCGATTTAGTCAGCTCTGCAGAGTTGGCTGCATTGAAACAACGCTTGGTAAAAATTAATCCACGTGCGCCGATTTGCCCGGTCGATTTTGGCAAGGTAGCGATTGCAGAAGTATTGGATTTAAAAGGTTTTAATCTAAATGCCAAGTTGGAGTTGGATCCGGATTTTCTGGCTACCGAAGAACATGAACATGTTCATCAACACGATGTGTGTGACGAACATTGTAGTAATGAGCACCATCATCACGAACATGTAGATCACCATCATGCCCATCATAGCGATGATATTGCGGCATTTGTATATAAGTCGATTCGCCCTTTTAACACGGAGAAATTGGATTATTTCTTAGGTGGATTGGTTCAAGTTTATGGTCCGCGCATGCTCCGATATAAGGGAGTGTTGTATATGGAACACGCCGATCGCAAAGTCATTTTCCAAGGTGTACACCAGATTATGGGCACTGATATAGGAGGAAAATGGGCGGAAAATGAAATTAAAGAAAGCAAGATGGTATTTATTGGTAAAAACTTACCGAAAGAGATATTTATTCAGGGATTAGAGCAATGTATGGTATAAACTAGCGCCCTATTGAATTGCATCACATGATATTTTTGTGGCAATTGAATAGAGGGCGCCTCTCATAATTCAAAATTTTCCCGCAACAACGTATCGCGACGAGGTTTGGATTATTAGAAGTGCACTAGATTTGAATGCGGAACAAGCACGCTATATACTTGTCCTTGAGGGGAAGTGTGGGGATGACATTCCAATAAGAAGAGTGTTCGAACGCACTTGCGTATATCAACCTGTTGTATCGAAAGTAATCGAAGTGGCAACTAAATCATCTAAATCAACTGCACCAGCTAGTGCACCTGCAGCTCTCCTCACCGAAGAAGAAATTGTGAAGATGGGTGAGAAGGACTACATGAATGACGCGCAATTGGCGTTTTTCAAAGCCCGTCTGCAACAACTTGAAAAAGATTTGTTGAAGAACGCCGACGAAACGACCGAGCATTTGCGCGAAACGGTATTAGTACCAGATCCGGCAGATCGCGCCACGATTGAAGAAGAACATTCTTTAGAATTGCGCACGCGTGATCGTGAACGTAAATTGCTGCGTAAAGTTCAGCAATCTATCGCTTCAATTGACGCTGGCGAATATGGCTGGTGCGAAGAGACTGGCGAGCCAATTGGCGTTCCGCGTTTAATGGCACGACCGACAGCGACGCTCTCTTTAGAAGCGCAGCAACGTCGTGAATTGAAGCAAAAATTGTACGGAGATTAACTCTCCTTCAATTTGGCTTAAGTAGATCAATGCGCAGGGAGCCGACTGCGCATTTTTTATGGCTGAGTCATGCAACTTTGTTGCAAAATTTTGGTCTCAATAAAGTTATCTGAAAATAGTGACTAGTCACTAGTGATTTGTGATTCGAAACTCTATGCGTGTGCAGTCCTTAAATAATAGACGCTTGAAAGGCATGGTCCTGTTATGGGCCATGTTGTTAGTGCTATTGTCAGCACAGTGGCTAGGGTATGCCCATCGCATGTCGCATATCAGTACCGTCACGGGCGACGTGCTGTCGCTGGCATCAGACGGTAGCCATTATGTCGGCATACACAAATTACCTACTACCGCAGAGACCAGCTTACATTCTTGCTTATTAGTTGACGCAGCCAGCATCACCGATTGCTTACAACATAGTTTGAGCTTAAACGCTCCAACGGTTCTCGCCGGCGAATCGGCATATCGCTCACATCAAATTATTTGGCTGGCTTCATTGCGCCTGCCATTTTTGTCACGTGCTCCTCCTGCTTTGAAATTGGTCTAGTTCATTCGTTATTGCTCGCCTCAGTTGAAGATGACTTATCAAGCGCATTTTCAAAATCGGTCTTGCAAGGAATGCGCGAATGAAAAATACTTTTTGCGTCGCCTTTGCTTACATCTGCGAGCTTACAAACTATTCAATTTCAGGAAATATCATGTCTTTAAAACGCAGTATTTTGGCGTGCGCTATATGCGCGGCCTTCGCTCCTATTAGCTCTTTTGCACAAACACAGTCAACTGTTGTTACCGTTTCTGCTAATCCCCTTGGCAAAGATGAAACGATGCAAATTTTAAGCCCGACTAAAGTGCTGTCTGGTTCGGAGTTACGTTCTAAAATTGGTAGCTCTTTGGGTGAAACTCTAGGTAGTGAACTGGGCGTCAGTGCATCTGGTTTTGGCGCAGGGGCATCGCGTCCGATTATTCGCGGCCTCGAAGGTCCGCGCGTCAAGATTTTACAAAACGGTATGACGGTCGCGGATGTTTCCGGTTTGTCGAATGATCATGCAGTGGCGAGTGAAACCGCGAGTTCCCAGCAAATCGAAATTCTGCGTGGCCCTGCTGCCTTGTTGTATGGAAGTGGTGCGATTGGTGGTTTGGTGAATGTGGTTGATGGACGTATTCCGACTAGTATTAGTAAGCAACTCAACGGCGAAGCTGAAATCAAATACGCTAGCGTCAATGCTGAGAAGAGTGCTTCTTTTTTCCTCGATGGCTCAGTCAATGATATCGCTTTGCATTTTGACGGCAATCATCGCAATACGGATGATTATAAGATTCCCGGATACGCCGATGTGTATGCGCGCACGGACATTAAAGACCGATTGCCTTCCAGTTTTACTCATGAGCGTAGTCTTGGTTTTGGCGCCTCTTTGATTCAATCCTGGGGACATGTTGGCGCTTCCATACAAGATATGGTAGATCGTTACGGTATACCTACTGATGAACGTTCGTTTATCGATTTGCAGCAAACTCGTTACGATATTGATGCCGCGGTGTATCGACCCTTCCTGATTTTTGATGCGTTTAAATTTAAGCTAGGTGCGACCGATTATGCCCACACTGAAAAAATGCCAGATGGTACTCCGGTTACAAACTTCAAAAATCGTACACTAGAAACTCGCGCTACGCTGTCGCATGCAAATTGGAATGGTTGGGAAGGTAGCGTCGGTATTCAAACCGAAAATACCAATTTTTCTGCTTTAGCAGCAAGCACCGGACGCGCCGATACCGTACCCACTACTCGTTCTACCTCGAACGCGATATTTATCGTTGAACAGAAAAACTTTGGCCCTGTCATTGCCAGCGGTGGTGCTCGTTTTGAAAGCGTAGAGCGCCGACCCGAAGCGCAATTCCAGCTGCCACAACGAAAATTCAATTTGCAGTCATTCTCGCTGGGCGCGATGCTTCCCTTGGGTGATGGATTCGCTCTGATCAGTAGTTTATCTACGGCGCAACGCGCGCCGACCACGGAAGAGTTGTATTCAAATGGACCGCATGAATCGACCAGAACTTTTGATATCGGCTATCAAAATTTAAAGACCGAGAACTCAAGAAATTTGGAATTGGCATTGCAAAAAACCAGTGGACTATGGCATGGCAAAGTAAATCTGTTTATCAACAAGGTCGGCAATTATGTGTATGGAGAGATTGATGGCTTGCAAGTAAATGAAGACGGCGAACACGATGTTGATGGCGAATTTACTCAACGTTTCTGGAAGCAGGCGTCCGCCACGATTCGAGGTGGAGAAGCCGAGCTTGCTTACAACCAGTTAGGCGAAGGTTTCTCTTTCCGTACATTCGCCGATACCTCGCGCGGCAATCTTGATCAACGTGGGATTTTGCCTCTGCAGCCAGCTAACCGTGTCGGTTTGGATTTTGGTTACCGTCATGATGGATGGCGCAATACGGTGAGTATTTTGCATGCCCAACGTCAAGACCGACTCGCAGCATCTGAGAGTTTTGTGACACCGTCTTTTACTAAAGTCGACGTGAATGTGACCTACACCCATCCGTATATGAATTCGCAACTGACATGGTTCGCTCAAGTGAAGAATCTGTTGAATCAAGATATACGACTCGCAACTTCCGTTTTAAAAGAGAGCGTACCGCAAGCAATGCGAGGTGTGATTGTCGGTGTCCGCGCTAGTTTTTGATATAGTGCACGGGATAGCCTAAGTATGACAAAACGCATTTGATGACAAATAAGACTATTTTATTTCGCCATTGAATGCGAGTTGAAATGAATTTTTCATACGGGATTTTGCCGATTACATTCAACTTGTTACAAGGTGTGACAAATTTTATCGTTTTAATGTGTTTTAGGCACGATCTAAATGAGCAAAAAATGTTCAATTCCGTCTATACTGGCGAGCATAGTAAGTTGCAGATGATAAAGATGTCTCTTACGCAAAATGTCAAAGAAATCTTGTTTCTACCTTCGACCTGAATCGAATATTCGCGATGCCGTAATAAGTGAATATGGCAGATCGTTTTGCGCTAGTTTCTTAGGTAAAATCATGTATTTATTTGCAATGAATTACGATGTTAGAATAATCTTTTTAATACTAAGATAGGTTGCTGTGGGGATTTTTAAGCTTTTCGGTAAGAAGCCAGTGCGAACGGAGACGACTACCTCCGACAAGCCTGCTTCGAAGAAAACTCGTTCAAAGTCGCAAAACACCGTCATTGGAAAAATCCAAGATGACGATGCTTTGACGCATTCTTTAACCGAGAAAAAGCATATCGCCCGCGCTACCGAGCGTAAAATTGACGCAATCGAATTCGAGATGTCGCGTGATATGGGGCGTCCCAAATCTGCGGCACCTAAAGCCTCAGGTCCAGACGGCCTGAAACGCACTGAACCTAATCAATTCCACACAGATTTTGTTGCAACAGACTTCCAAAGTACGGTGGCATTAAATATGCAAACGACGGAGTTGCTGTTGGGGACCTCTGAATTGCATACCGCTGCGATGGGGCAAATTGAATCGGTTCCACTGTTAGAAGAAGCTGCGATTTTATTTGCAACTGGCCAGGTGAAAGTCGCTGAGCACATGCTGAGAAGTGCAATTGACTTGGATAACTTGGGAAATGCAGCACCTTTGGCTTGGTTTATGTTATTTGATCTGTACCAAATTGATCAAAATCAATACGCCTTCGAAAGTTTGTCACTCGATTACGCCGGAAAGTACGAAACTTCGCCACCTGTTTGGCACAGCTCAGAAGTGTTGATGGATGCTGAAGAAACGAAGCTTGAAGGCTCAATTCCTACGGTCTCTTTCCCTGCGCAATTAGATGGTGAAATCATCAAATTGTTGCAGAAGCTAAATACTTTCAGCGAAAAGAGCAAAGTTCTCAAACTTGATTTCGGACGCGTCAAAACAGTAGACCCTGTCGGCTGTGGTCTGTTGCTGCGAGCCATGCGTAATTTAAAGAAGTCCAAGCATGATTTAGTTGTTGTTGGTGCGCAAAATTTAACTGAACAGATTCGTTCTATTTTGGAGGTTGGTCGCCGCGATGAGACTGAGGCACCTTGGTTGCTGCTGATGGAAATTTTGCAATTGCTTCAACTAAAAGAAGCGTTTGAAGAAGCCAGTATCGACTATTGCGTTACATTTGAAGTCTCACCGCCCGCATTTGAAGCGCCTACTAGCAAAGTTACAACTGCTGCACCGGAAGTCATTGAAGAAGCGCCTCAAGAACCATCGGATCGCTTCCTTATGCCTAAAGTGATCGAAGGAAGTACGGAATCCTTAGTAAAAGAAATTCAGGAACATGCTAAATCACATGATTTGGTGATTCTAAATTGCTCACAATTAGAACGTGTTGAGTTTGGCGCTTCTGCTCAATTATTAAATGGTTTGGTGCCAATTTCCAGTACTAAGGGAAAATCCATCCAGTTTCACGAAGTAAATTATCTGGTCATGCACCTTTTTAATGCGATGGGTCTGAAAAACATCGCGGCCATCGTACCTCGCAAACAGTCTTAAATCATATCGCCTTGCAGACTTGCAATTGGCGAAAATCACCCCACTTCTGTACTTCCGAGCGCGACCATCTATGATGGTACGATGCGCCGCTGTCTTTGATTTTGCCATTCTATTGAGGCAATTTGGAGGCTCGGTTTCGAGGCAAGCAAGAATACACGAGGATCATATGGAACAATTTCACGGCACCACTATTTTGACGGTCCGTCGCGGTAATGTAGTGGCATTGGGTGGTGACGGTCAGGTCACTTTAGGCAATATCATCATGAAGGGCACTGCTCGCAAAGTGCGTAAGCTGTATCACAATAAAGTCCTTGCAGGTTTTGCCGGCGGTACCGCCGATGCTTTTACTCTGATCGAACGTTTCGAGTCCAAATTAGAGAAACATCAAGGCCATTTGATGCGAGCATCGGTCGAACTAGCCAAAGACTGGCGCACTGATCGTATGTTGCGCCGTTTGGAAGCCATGCTCTTAGTGGCGGATAAAGACAGTACCTTGGTTATTACCGGCAACGGTGATGTGTTAGAGCCGAACAATGGCATAGGCGCAATTGGTTCTGGTGGCACGTTCGCGCAATCTGCGGCGATCGCACTCTATGAGAATACCGACTTATCACCAGTAGAGATCGTTAAAAAATCATTAACGATTGCTGGTGAACTCTGTATATACACCAATCTTTCGCACACCATAGAAACCTTGGAGTAATTTCGCAGCAACAGGGCTGGAGAAAAAGCGCGAAAAAACAGCCGAGCGAATACGCAAAATAAGTTGAAGAAATAAGTCGAAGAAACAAGTTGAAGAAACTACGCAAAGAATTGAGATAGCTATGATGAATATGACGCCGCAGGAAATTGTTTCAGAATTAGATAAACATGTCGTCGGTCAGGATAAGGCCAAGCGCGCCGTGGCAATTGCATTGCGTAATCGTTGGCGTCGTCAGCAAGTCGCTGAGCCTTTACGTTACGAGATCACACCCAAGAATATTTTGATGATAGGTCCGACTGGTGTCGGTAAAACCGAGATTGCCCGTCGCTTGGCCAAATTGGCAGACGCGCCATTTATTAAAATTGAAGCCACTAAATTTACTGAAGTCGGCTATGTGGGTCGTGATGTTGATACTATTATTCGTGATTTGATAGATATCGGTATCAAACAAACTCGCGAATCCGCTATGCGAAAAGTACGAGCACGCGCTGAAGATGCCGCAGAAGATCGCATTTTGGACGTCTTATTGCCGCCAGTTCGCGATTTTGGAATTGGTCAGGATGCACAGACTGACGGCAGTGCCAGTGATAATGCAACGCGTCAAACCTTTAGAAAGCGTTTGCGCGAAGGTAGCCTGGATGACAAAGAAATAGAAATGGATGTGGCAGAACCTGCTCCTCAAATGGAAATCATGGCACCGCCAGGCATGGAAGAAATGACTGAGCAGATTAAATCGATGTTTTCTGGCGCAGCAACCGGACGTAAAAAAGCACGCCGCTTGAAAATCAAAGAAGCCATGAGATTGATGATAGAGGAAGAAGCGGCTAAATTAATCAACGAAGATGAGTTAAAGCAAGAAGCGATTCGAAATGTGGAACAAAATGGTATCGTCTTTTTAGATGAAATCGATAAAATTGCCTCGCGTTCAGAAGCAGGTGGTGCAGAAGTTTCACGTGCTGGTGTGCAGCGTGATTTATTACCCTTGGTTGAGGGGACGACGGTGAATACCAAGTTCGGTATGATTAAGACCGATCATATTTTATTCATCGCTTCTGGTGCATTTCATTTCGCTAAACCATCTGACTTAATACCCGAATTGCAGGGGCGTTTTCCGATTCGCGTCGAACTTGAATCTCTTTCAATCGCCGATTTTGAATGTATTTTGACCAGTACCGATGCCTGCCTTACCCGTCAATATGAAGCGCTGTTAGCAACGGAAGGCGTGAAGATAGAGTTTTCTCCCGAAGGTGTACAGCGTTTGGCGGGCATTGCTTATTCCGTCAATGAAACCACCGAAAACATCGGTGCTCGTCGCCTCTACACGGTGATGGAAAAATTACTCGAAGAAATTTCCTTCGATGCGCATCAGAATAGCGGAAAGACAGTATTGATAGACGCGTCCTATGTTGAACAACGTCTGCAGGCATTATCGGTCGATGAAGATTTGTCGCGTTATGTGTTGTAGATGTAAAACTTGATGTCGCACTGAAATTGGAGAGATGGGATGGCAAATAAAAGTATGGGAACACGCCAAAAATTGGTGTTTCGACTTGATGCCATCCAGTCAAAACCGCGCAACCCGGTGGCCGCTTTAGCTAAACGTGGTGGCGCGGGTAGTCATCAGAAAACCAGTGCAGTATTGCGACAAGCGCATAAGCAAGCACTAAAAAAATTGCCAATGGACGATGAAGCGGATTAAACTTGGAAGATGTATTGCTTAAGCGCAATCAAACTCTAAAGACGGGAGTCTTTAATGCCAGGCTGCAGAAAGCGTAAATATTTAAATAAGTACCGTTGCCAACTCCGGCGGCGGGACTTGGTAACGCGTATGCTAGTTGATTTGGGCATGTTCTATGCCGAATCCTTTGGCGCCATTAAGGCTATTTCATTTTTGCGCCAAAAAAATGTACCCGAACCTGTGATTGCCCGGGTTATTCGCAATGATTATCCACTCTACTAATTTCTGACTAACTCGTATAAGTTGTTGAGCCTAGTTGGATTCAATTTTTGCGTTGCGCGATAACAGCCTTTCTATCATGTCGCGAGTTGCTACATTTTCAAACAAGACGCCCGCCACTGCTTCAGTAATCGGCATCTCTATGTTCAATTCAAAAGCCAATGCTTTCACTGCCTGTGCACAACGCACACCTTCGGCGACATGACCTAGCTCTTGTATGATGGTTTCCAGGGATTTTCCCTCTGCGAGCGCCAGGCCAACCTTGCGATTGCGCGATAAGTTCCCTGTACAAGTGAGTATCAGATCGCCAACGCCAGTCAAACCCATCAGGGTTTCGAGTCGTCCACCAAGTGCGGTGCAAAGACGGCTGATCTCCGCTAAACCACGCGTCATTAAGGCGGCACGCGCATTCAAGCCGAGGCCTAAGCCGTCCGCTACACCTGTGGCAATGGCCAGAATGTTTTTGACTGCGCCGCCGACTTCAACGCCGATCACGTCGTCGCTAGAATAGATGCGCAAATTGGGATTATGTGCAGCGGTGACGACTATTTGACACAATTCTCGTGACTGTGAAGCGATGGTCAGCGCACATGGTAGGCCTTGTGCGACCTCTTGTGCAAATGACGGGCCTGATAGTGCGCCAGCGAGTACTTGATCGCCAAGCTCTTGCTTCACTACTTGATGTGGCAATAATCGCGTGTTTTCTTCAAATCCTTTGCACAACCAAACAACATTGCGTAAAGGATAAGTTTTACATTGCTTCAAAATTGGGCGCAGACCGGACACCGAACTGGCAATAATTAATAAACCTTCGCCTGCATGATTGTCTAATGCATGGCGCAATGCTGCATCAAAGTCTGCTGTTGCCTGTAGCGAATCAGGTAGACGAAAGCCAGGTAGATAGTGCTGATTTTCGCGCTGTATTTGCACGCTTTCCATCACAGCCTGATTGCGTCCCCACAGCAACACTTGGTTCTTTGCCGCCAGTGAAATCGCTAAAGCCGTGCCCCATGCACCAGCGCCCAGAATGGTAATATTCATAGTTGACCTGTTTAGTTTCTTTGATGCTTACTTTTGTTAGCTTTTGTTGGTTGCAGCGATGTATACCATGTATCTGATTCAAATGGCTGACATAAAAAAAGGACACGCTTATGTCCTTTATTGTGCATTCTGGTAACTGGGGCGCTCTTATAAACCCCAGACATCAGCAGTTCTAACGTAACCTGTCTGACCATCGCGGTGTTTTACTTTTACCCATAAACCATTGGCTGGCTCCGCCATCTCAAGTAACACGTTTTTGTCGGCGCTAAATACCATACTTGCTGATTCTTCCGCTGAGACACGGACGCGAGCTGTTGCCACTTTGACGACCAGATTGCGGCGTACAACTAAATCCTTGGCTTCGACCCAACTTAAGTCGCCTTGGGCATCACGTACTCGGCACCAGGCGCCTGAGGTCAAAATCACTTCAACCGGCATACCAGCAGGTGCCACATAAATTTTCATGCCTCGTGCAGAGGGCGCATCATACATGATGACAGGTGCAGCACCGACAGAGCGGAATTCTAAGGCGTGGGATAACCCAGAGACTGAACTTAATCCTAACAATACCAGTGTTGAAATGCTGGAGATGAGGCGCATTGCGTTACCTTAGGATGAAGTCGATAAAGAAAAACCCATTGCTCCTAAAAAAAGAGCAATGGGCCTTAAAGCAATTAGTGCGTTGTTGCAGCTGCTTCGGTTGTACCAGCATCTGCTGCTAATGCAGCTTGCTCAGCCATATTGGCCAAACGTTGTTGGTAGAACGCTTCGAAGTTGATTTCTGTTAAATGAATCGGTGGGAAACCAGCGCGAGAAATCGCATCTGCGACATTGGAACGCAGGTATGGATAGATGATGTTTGGGCAACCGATGCCTAACAATGGATCCATCTGATCTTGAGGAATATTGCGTGCTTCGAAAATACCAGCTTGTTTCGCTTCTACCAAGAAAGCAACTTTGTCTTTGATTTTCGCTGTTACTGTTACTGTTACTGTGGACTCAACGATGCCTTCAGCTAATGGCTCAGCAGCTACGTCTAAAGTCACTTCAATGCTTGGAGCTTCTTGTTCCAAGAAAATCGCTGGAGAATTTGGTTGTTCGAGCGATAAATCTTTCAGATAGACGCGTTGAATTTGGAAAATTGGCTGCAAATTTTGGTCGGACATGTGAGACTTTCTTTAAATTCTATAAATTGATTGTGAACAGCGAGCTACTTACATAGGGACAAAAAACCAATATTCAAGCCCCATTCTGTTTCACCTTGATTTCCAGTCAGTTGGCCGATTTCAAGATGGCGAAACAGAATTAGCCTTCTATTGTAGCAAGTGAGACTAAAAAACCGCAATCAAAGCCGCTTGTGCACTGCGTTTTATGTTGGATTTAACAGCGAATCGAGCTTGCCAGCGCGGTCTAAGGCCGATAAATCGTCAAAACCACCGACATGTGTTTCCCCTATGTAAATTTGAGGCACGGTGCGGCGTCCGGTTTTTAGCATCATCGCCTCCCGCACAGCAGGGTCGAGATCAACCCGCACTTTTTCTATTTCGGCAACGCCTTTGGCTTTTAACAGGCGTTCCGCCATCACACAGTATGGACAAACTGCAGTTGAATACATAACAACATGGGCAACCATGACAACTCCCTTATTTAACTGTTGGCAGACCTTGCGACTGCCAAGCCGCAACGCCACCGTCTAAACTAAACGCTTGCTCAAATCCTGCCTTATTCAGGATGATGACTGCGCTACTTGAACGCACACCTTTGGCACAGACGGCAATGACGGTATGTGCTTTTGATTTTTCGATTTCCTTAATTCGGGATTCGAGCTCATTTAAAGGGATATTTTTGGCGTTCGCCAAGTGACCGCTGGCAAATTCTTCCGCGCTACGTACGTCCAAGATCAAAGTTTTGCCTTGGTTGATCTTTTGCGTCGCTTGCAATTGCGAGACCCTGGCACCGCGTCTTTGTAGACTAGGCATTAGTAAAGCACCGCCGGAAATGAGGGCGATGGCAAGCAGAAATAGATTGTCGCTAATGAAATTCACAGTTTTCCCGTGTTAAGAATGGTTATAAGTGGTTAAAGACAAGCGCCTCATTATAAAATAGATGGGGAATTTAGTTTTGAACTGATTGAATTTCCTACTTAATCATCGTAAACCCACCTTCAACCCAGCTAATTTAAGCAAATATTAATCAAATATCATGTATAAAATTGTATTGATGCGTCATGGCGAATCCACTTGGAACCTCGATAATCGTTTTACTGGCTGGACGGATGTTGATCTGACAGACAAAGGCGTGGCCGAAGCGCGTCAAGCGGGTAAGTTGCTGAAAGAAGCGGGTTTCACCTTTGATCTAGCTTACACCTCAGTTTTAAAACGTGCGATTCGTACTTTGTGGGGCACTTTGGACGAGATGGATTTGATGTGGTTGCCGGTTCAACATGATTGGCGTTTGAATGAGCGTCATTATGGTGCCCTGCAAGGTTTGAATAAGGCAGAAACTGCCGCTAAGTATGGCGATGAACAAGTTTTGGTATGGCGCCGTAGCTATGACACACCACCTAACCCTTTGGATGAAAACGATGAACGCACTTCGTTCAGTGATCCACGCTATGCCGGTTTGCAACGTGCGCAAATTCCTTTAACAGAATGCTTAAAAGACACAGTGGCGCGCGTTGTGCCTGCGTGGGACGACTCCATCGCGCCCGCCATTCGCGCTGGCAAACGTATCATCGTTTCTGCACATGGCAACAGCTTGCGCGCTTTGATTAAAATGCTTGATGGCATCAGCGATGACGCGATCGTGAATTTGAATATTCCTAATGGTCAGCCTTTGGTGTATGAACTGGACGCCGATTTAAAACCGATTAAGAGTTATTACCTCGGTGATCAGGACGCGATTGCTGCTGCATTGGCAGCGGTGGCGAGCCAAGGAAAGTCGAAGTAAGCCGGATGCCGTTTTCTTCAAAGTACCAGGTTCGACAAGCCGACAAACTTAATTTACGCCAAGGCGTAAGGGCAGTTTGTCTTGCTTGTAGTTTAGTGGGTTTGTTGGGTATCTGGCCTGAGCTTGCTCATGCCCAAAGCAATCGCGCCAAAGAGAAAAAGCAAGCAGAAGCCACGCGTATTGAGTTGCAACAAAAACTCAAGGCCCTAAAAAAAGATATCAGCAAAACAGAGTCGGCCAAGGAAAAAGCCAGTGATGCGCTGGAAGATTCTGAGCAAGCCATTTCCGAAGCGAATCGTTCTATTCGTGAACTGCAGACAGAACAGCAGCAAGCGAATGAACGCTTGAATCAACTAATAGTTGAACATGAGCGCCTGACTGCACAAGTTGAGCAACAGAAAAAACAATTATCTGATTTCCTACGTCGCCAATATATGCACGGTGACAGCGATAGAATGAAATTATTGTTGTCTGGTGACAATCCAAATCGCATCAACCGCGAACTGCATTACATGAGTTATGTTTCTCAGACTCAAGCCAAATTGATTGCAGCTTTACGCACTAGTTTGGACGAAATCGAAAAAAATAAACTAGCGGCGCAACAGACCAAAGATGAATTAGATGAAATCGCGCAAGAAGAGCGCGATCATAAAAAAGGTCTGGAGAAAGAGAAAAAACGGCATACAGTTCTGCTGACAGAATTAGCGACTAAGTTACACTCGCAAAAGAAAGAAGCAGAAAATTTGCAAAAAGACGAACAGCGTCTGAGTAATCTAGTGACGCGTCTGAACATGCTAATGGAAGAACAAGCGAAAGCGGAACAAGCACGTCTTGCCTTGCAAGAAAAACAGCGCAAAGAACGCTTAGCTCAAGAAAAAGCACAACGCGAAAAGAACCAAATTGCGGGTCAAAATAAGCATTCCGGCAAAGTCGTTAATGATATTGAAGACAATAAAAACCTTAGAATTGAACAGACTCCCACGCCGGGTATGCTTGATGGACAAGAATTCGGCCGTTTGAAAGGGCAATTACGTTTGCCGGTGAAAGGCGAGTTGATTGCTAAGTTTGGCAATAAGCGTGGAGATGGCCCAAGCTGGAAAGGTCTTTTTATTAAAGCGAGCGAAGGCGCTGAAATCAAGGCGATTGCGGCGGGTAAAGTGGTCTTCGCGGAATGGCTGCGCGGCTTTGGTAACATGATTATCCTCGATCATGGTGGCCAATATCTAAGCCTTTATAGCAATACACAAGCCGTGCTAAAACATGCAGGTGATATGGTGAAAGCCGGTGACACGATAGCTAACGCAGGCAACAGCGGCGGTAATGAAGAAACCGGACTATACTTTGAAATGCGTTACAAAGGTCAGGTGTTTGATCCGCTGAGTTGGGTACGAAAGTAAGCATAAGTGCGGTAGGTATGCTTGAGTAAACTCAGCGTAAGATTTCAACAATTTTTTGCGGTCAATACCGTTTTGGAATTATGGGCAGTAAATTAAAAAATTTTGGTTTGATCGGTTTCGGCGTGGTCGCCGGTGTCGCCGCTTCCCTGCAGTATTCAGCCCTTGCGCAAAAAATGGGAGGCAGCCCTTTGCCTCTGGAAAAACTTAGTGAGTTTTCAGAAGTATTTGGCATGATCAAATCCGATTATGTAGAACCCGTAGACGATGAAAAACTGCTGACCGAAGCGATGAACGGCATGGTGAGTTCTTTGGACCCGCATTCTGCTTATTTAGACAAAAAAGCGTTTAAAGAATTACGCGAAGGCACTGAAGGCAAGTTCGTCGGTTTGGGCGTAGAGGTTGGCATGGAAGATGGTTATGTCAAAATTGTTTCGCCTATCGAAGATTCTCCCGCTTATCGTGCAGGCATACAACCGGGCGATCTGATTACGCGTATTGATGGCGTGCCGATTAAAGGTTTGAGTATCGACGACGCCGTAAAAAAAATGCGCGGCGAACCGAATTCTAAGATCACACTAACCATAGCGCGCAAGACTGAAGATAAACCTATCGTCGTGACTTTGACTCGTGAATTGATCAAGCAGCACAGTGTCAAAGCCAAAGTGATAGAGCCTGGCTATGCCTGGTTGCGGATATCACAATTCCAAGAGCCGACCGTCGAAGACATGGTGAAGAAGATTAATGCCTTGTATGCGCAAGATCCAGCTTTGAAGGGTTTGGTTTTAGATTTGCGCAATGATCCCGGCGGCGTATTGCCAGGCGCGGTCGGTGTGTCAGCGGCTTTCTTGCCGAAAGATGTTGCGGTGGTATCGACCAACGGTCAGGTCGAAGATTCCAAACGTACTTATTTTGCGAAACGTGAATTCTATGCGAACGGCGCAGGTGGCGGAGATCCTCTGGCGAAGTTGCCCGCCGCGATTAAAACTGTACCGATAGTGGTATTGATCAATACCGGCACCGCTTCTGCGTCTGAGATTGTGGCAGGCGCCTTGCAAGATTATCGTCGCGCGATTGTGCTGGGTACGCAGAGTTTTGGTAAAGGCTCGGTGCAAACAGTGCATCAGATTTCTGCTGATACAGGGATTAAGATTACGACCGCGCGTTATTACACACCTTTAGGCCGTGCTATTCAGGCCAAAGGCATTACCCCGGATTTGCATGTAGAAGAAACGGCTGACGGCGACGGTTTCAATGCTTTACGTTCGCGTGAAGCGGATTTGTTAAAACATTTGAGCAACGATAAAGAAGCCGAGGCAGAAAAAGCCATGGTGGATGAGCTGGAAGAAGAAAAGCGTCTGATTGCATTGGCGAAGAAAAGCAAGGCGCTCGAATATGGCAGTAAAGATGATTTTCAGTTAGCACAAGCTTTGAATCATTTGAAGGGTTTGCCTGTGAAATTGGCAGCCATGAAAACCCCAGACGCCGTCGCTAACTCGGCTGCTAATTCTGCTGTAACGCGACCCATATCGCCCTCCGTAAAAAGCAAAGCTGATAAAAATTCAGAGCCTAAGAAAAAATAAATACCAAATGCCTGCGAATCACGACGTTTGTGGCTCGCAGGTTTTGCTTAGCTAGCGGCAAAAGACAACAATGAACGACAATCAACTTCTACGTTATTCACGTCATATCCTGCTTGATCAAATCGGGATTGAAGGCCAACAAAAGATGCTGGCGGCACATGCTTTGGTGATCGGTGCCGGTGGATTGGGTTCACCTGCAGCTTTGTATCTGGCGAGTGCTGGTGTCGGTAAGTTGACGATAGTCGACGATGATGAAGTTGATCTGACTAATTTGCAGAGACAGATTTTGCATACGACTGAGCGAGTCGGTCAGAATAAAGTCAATTCCGCAAAGATCAGCTTGCAGGCGATTAATCCTGAAATTGAAATCGTCGCATTGAAAGAACGCTTGCAAGGAGAACGCTTGCAAACCTTAGTGCGTAGTGCGACCGTGGTCTTAGATTGCAGCGATAATTTTAAAACCAGGCATGCTGTGAATCGTGCTTGTGTGACAGCGGCTGTACCGCTGGTATCGGGGGCAGCGATTTCCTTTGATGGGCAGCTTAGCGTGTTTGATACTCGTGCCAAAGACGCACCGTGCTACGCATGTTTATTCCCTCCCGATCAAGAATTTGAAGAAGTGCAGTGTTCAACCATGGGCGTGTTTGCGCCATTAGTGGGCATTATCGGGACAATGCAAGCAGCGGAAGCCTTGAAATTGGTCATCGGATTAGGTGAATCTGTCGCCGGTCGCCTCTTACTACTTGATGTCTTGGCGATGGAATGGAATTCGATAGGCATTAGCAAAAATAGTGATTGTCCGGTTTGCGCACTTTTACACGACTAAGCCTACACAACTAAGTTTGCACCACCAAAATGGCTGGCAAAGCGCCGCGCAAGGCATTGCACAGCATAATTTCATCTGCCTGAAGAACTTCTTCTACCGTCAATGATTTCTCCTGTGCTTGTAGATGCTGATCCTCTAGCAGAACGGCACGCATGATGCCAGGTAATACACCATCGCACAGCGGTGGCGTGAACCAAGTCTCGCCAATGCGCACAAAGAGATTACTACGTCCGCCTTCTGTCACGTAACCTTCACGGTTCACGAATAAACTGTCAAAACCACCTGCTTGTTCCGCCGCTCTCCAAGCTGCATCGTAGGCATGTCTGTGGCTGCTCTTGTGCATCAAAAATAGGGCTTCGGTTTCGCATACTTCATTTTTGAAGAATAGTTTTACCGGTGTATCTAAATTTTGTAACTGCGCGTGTTGAATCTGTATTTGGCCGTCGGATTGCAATCCAAGACGTAATCGATAGGCCGTATCGTCGGTGAAGCTCGCGCAGCGTGTTTGCAATTCGTAGACGATCTTTGTACGATCAAATGCAAAGCCAAAAAAATCTGCGGAGCGTTCCAAGCGTTGTAGGTGACGTTCAAGATGACGACAGCCCTCCGTTTGAGTCGCATACATGGTTTCAAATAATTCAAACTCAGGTTGCAAGCCTGTCAGGAATTTTGCTTTTAACTGGCATTCTGCAAACTCTTCCTCCGCCCGACTGTCGTAGACGATGCCAGCGCCGACACCCATGCAACCAGCCCGTAATCCTTGTTCATTGGCTGGGCTGAGTTGTAAGGTACGAATCGGGACCGATAAACAAAAATCACCCAAACGCGCTTGCGATGTTGGTGGGTCGAACCAACCAATAGCGCCGGTGTAGATGCCGCGATCTTCGGTTTCCAGTTCGCGTATGATTTCCATCGTTCTATGTTTAGGCGCACCTGTAATTGAGCCGCAAGGAAACAGTGCGTGCATGACTTCTGCCAAATTCAAATCAGGGCGCAGTTGAGCTTCTATACTTGAAGTCATTTGCAATACGCTGGAGAAGCGATTGACCTCGAATAAGGCCGGTACTTTGACACTGCCAGTGCTGGCGATGCGACCTAAATCGTTGCGCAGTAAATCAACGATCATCAGATTCTCTGCACGATTCTTGGGATCTCGACTTAAGGCGTCTGCCACCTGTTGATCTTGTACTTCATCACCGCTGGCTGCTGCAGTACCCTTCATTGGTCGCGCGAATAAATGACCTGCCGTGTGGCGAATGAAGAGTTCGGGTGATAGAGATAAGATCGCAGAACCATCCGGCAAATGAATAAAAGCGCCGTAAGGCACGGGTTGCCGCCGGCGTAAAGCCAGATATAGGCTAAGCGCCGAACCATAACTTTGAAAATGTAAACGATAGGTATAATTTACTTGATAGGTATCGCCAGCCTCGATATAGGCACGGATCTGTTCTATCGCTGATGTGAAATCTTCGGCCGTGACATTGGCTTGCAACTGCCGTATTCCTGCAATCTGATGCTGGCTGTGTTGTTCCAGCCAGGACAATATACTTTCTTTGCCCAGTTGCTGGCAGCACTCAAAAACAAGGAATTGAGAAATGCTGCTCTGTCGGTCAAATTGTTCGCGCGACGAAATTGCCTGCAGTTGCGCGCCGGTCTCATAACTTAATAATGCCACGACAAAATTGCCAGCATCTAAGGCTTGTTGCACTTGCGTCCAAACCGATTCCCAATCTTCAACTTGAACACATGTTATAGATTTTACGAACTCTGAATACAAACGCGAAGAGGCGTCATCACTGCGCGCATCATCGAGTAAGGCGAAACAATGATGAGGATCAAGAGTAATGTCAGTAGCTTGAAAGGAAGAAGACACAGTTGACAGGTCGGGTTAAAATCGTCGCTAGTTTACTCGCAGTTTCAAAATCATGCGTGGCTTTATTTTGTTGCAACTTTTGTCAAATAAAGTCAAAACTGACAAATAACAAAAAAAATGTAACCAAATTCATTCCTCCGCGTTAGCTATAGGGAGACGCCACAAACGCGCTATAATGGGCGCACGAAGCGACTCTAATTTGATTAGATCTTGCGTAGAACACCAGGTTGCGTTTTATTTACTTACATCGCTCATTTTAATTATATTGCCATGACAAAAAAATCTCCTATCGCCTTGGCGGCACTCCTGTTAGCCCTTGGAACCAGCGCAGTTACTTTGTTACCAGTAGCAGCGCAAGCGCAAACTGCAGAAAAGAAAGAAGCACCGAAAGAAGTCATTCGCGCAGAATGGACTAAGCCATGGCAAGAAATTCAAACATTAATTACGGATAAAAAATATCCAGAAGCTTTGGAAAAACTAAATACCTTAAGTAAGTCAGAAAATAAGACGCCTTATGAAAATTTCTTCTTGAGCAGAACTAAGGCTGTTATTGCTTCCAGCACTAATAACACGGAGTTATTGGCGACTTGTTTCGAAGAAATGATCAAGGGTGAATTTTTGACCGCAGCGGAAAAGTTAAAATATACCGAAGCGATGGCTGGCACTTACTATAACGCCAAAAAATATAAAGAAGCGCAGGTATGGACTAAACGTTATTTGGCAATGGAGCCAAATAACACTGTGATGCAAGATTTGGAAGTGCAAAATTACTATCTCGGCGATGACTATGCGAACGCAGCTAAAGCTGTAAAAGCACAGATCGCAGCGGACGAGGGCGCGAAGCGTGTTCCAGGTGAAACGCGTTTGCGTTTGCTGCACGGCGCTAGCATGAAGATGAAAGATATCGAGGGTTCCACGAAGGCTTTGGAGTTATTGGTCAAATATCATCCAAATAAAGAGTACTGGGCAGATTTACTTTACCGTTTGCCGAACAAGCAAGGATTTAATGACCGCTTGCGTTTAGATTGGTATCGCTTGTTGCTCGCAACGGATACGATGGAAGACGGTTCTCAGTTTATGGAAATGGCTGAGACTGCTTTGTTGGCAGGTTTGCCATTAGAAGCCAAACATATTATGGAAGCAGGTTATAAAGCGAATTTGTTAGGTACTGGCAAAAACATGGCTAAACATAAGCCTCTGTTGGATAAAGCCACAAAACAAGCCATCGATGACGCAAAGACGTTAGATGCGGGTGAAGCATCTGCTAAAGCGGCTAAAACGGGCTTGGGTATGACTAACATGGGATACAACTTGGTAATCAATGGTCAACATGAGCGTGGCATCAGTTTGATTGAACAAGGCATTGCAAAAGGTGGTTTAAAATCACCGGAAGAAGCTAAATTGCATTTAGGTATGGCTTATTTGCAAGCTGGTAACAAAGCGAAGGCACATGAAGTGTTGAAAACCGTGCAAGGTAATGATGGTTCAGTTGAATTAGCGAATTATTGGATGTTGATGAAATAAATTTGCAGATAAAGAGCGGCGATTCTTCGTCGCTCTGTTCGATGGAATTGTTTCAATGAACAAAAAAGCAGTAAGGGTGACCTTACTGCTTTTTGTTTTTCGACATAGCGTTTGCAGTGCTATTTGATCGGCAGTGCCGTGGTATTTTTAACTTCTTCCATCACCGCATAGGTATGCGTTTCTCGCACACCACTTAATTGCAGCAAGGATTTTCCCAGAAAGTCACGGTAGGCATTCATGTCCTTGACCCGTGCTTTGACCAGATAATCGAATCCACCTGCCACCATATGACATTCCAATACCTCAGGAATCGCTTGCACGCCTCGCTTGAAGGCGTCAAACACATCGGGTGTCGTGCGGTCTAAGACCACTTCGATAAAAACAAGTAGGGCAACATCGAGTAAATGTGGATTAAGTTGGGCGGTATAGCCTAAAATGTAGTTTGATTCCTGCAACTTACGTACCCGCTCCAAACACGCCGCTGGAGAGAGGTTAACTCTTGTAGCAAGTTCTACATTACTGATGCGGCCGTCATTTTGTAATTCGGCCAGAATTCTTTTACTGATTTTGTCTAGCATAAGAAGGCAGTTTGAGTAGTTGTTAATAATATTCGGTGGAATTGTCTCACAAAATACAATATTTCGATATACATCGGAATTTCCAGAATTAATCCTCGTCAATGATCTATACAATTAAATCATATTTGCTTTTATAAATAAATGATGAATCCACCCATGAATCTCCAATCTACTTACATCCCATTTCAAACGCTACAGCAAGAATTGTTAGCAAATCCCTCAGAACTCAGAGTCAAAATCACCGAAGCTTATCGACGTGATGAGGCTGAAGCTGTTGATTGGTTACTTGCCAATATGCAAGAAATACCTGGCGCAAAAAACAACACTCATGAGTTAGCCAAGAAATTGGTCAGCTCGGTGCGTCAACAACGTACCCGCGCCTCTGGCGTCGATGCTTTGATGCATGAGTTCTCTTTATCCTCTGAAGAAGGGGTTGCTTTGATGTGTTTGGCTGAAGCTTTGCTGCGGATTCCTGATGCTGCTACTAAAGACAGACTGATCGCCGACAAGATCAGTAAAGGCGACTGGCGTAAACATTTGGGCGAATCCCCATCATTGTTCGTGAATGCAGCGACTTGGGGTTTGCTGGTCACAGGTAAATTGGTCAGCACCAATAGCGACCAAGGTTTAGGTTCAGCATTGACGCGTTTGATCGCGAAGGGCGGTGAGCCGCTCATCCGTAAAGGCGTGGATCTGGCGATGCGTATGCTGGGTAACCAGTTCGTAACAGGTCAAACCATTGATGAAGCGCTGAAAAACAGTCAAGCCAATGAAGCGCGTGGCTATCGTTATTCTTACGATATGTTGGGTGAAGCTGCTTTGACCATGCATGATGCAGCGTTTTACTACAAAGCTTACGAAACCGCGATCCATGCGATTGGTAAAGCATCGAATGGTCGTGGTATCAAAGATGGTCCGGGTATCTCAGTCAAACTTTCAGCGTTGCACCCGCGTTATTCGCGCGCGCAACGTGCTCGCACGATGGAAGAATTGCTGCCACTACTCAAGAAATTACTGGTCTTGGCGAAGCAATACAACATTGGCTTGAACATCGATGCGGAAGAAACAGATCGTTTGGAATTGTCCTTAGATTTGATGGAAGCACTGGCTTTCGACAAAGATTTAGAGGGTTTTGAAGGCATAGGTTTTGTGGTGCAGGCTTATCAAAAGCGTTGCCCGTTTGTGATTGATTATTTGATTGACCTCGCGCGTCGTAGTAACCGTAAATTCATGGTGCGTTTGGTCAAAGGTGCGTATTGGGATTCTGAAATCAAACGTGCGCAAGTCGATGGTATGCCAGGCTTCCCGGTTTATACACGCAAGGTTTACACCGATGTGTCTTATCTGATGTGTGCGCAAAAATTGTTGGCGGTCACCGATGTGATCTATCCACAATTTGCGACGCATAATGCCTTAAGCTTGTCGACGATTTACAGTTGGGCACAAGAAGCTAGAGTCACCGATTATGAATTCCAATGCCTACACGGCATGGGTGAAACTTTGTATGACCAAGTGGTTGGCGCGGACAAGTTGGACAAGCCTTGCCGCATTTACGCGCCGGTAGGATCACACCAAACCTTGCTCGCGTATCTGGTCCGCCGCCTGTTAGAAAACGGTGCCAATTCTTCTTTCGTGAATCAAATCGTTGATGAGAAAATTTCTATCGATTCATTGATCGAAGACCCAATTCAGATCGCAAAAAATCTTGCTGGTCAAATGCATGGCGGTATTCATTTACCAAGTAATTTGTTTGGTAAAGAACGCAAAAATTCCGCTGGTATGGATTTCAGCAATGAATTGCAATTGCAAAAAATTAGTACACATTTCAGTGCGTTCAGCCAGCAAACTTTGACCGCAACGCCGCTGTTGGCGGGTACTGTATCGGCGAGCGCAGCACGTCCCGTATTGAATCCCGCTGATCATAGTGATGTAGTTGGACAAGTGGTAGAAGCCGATGCCAGCGACGTGCAAACTGCTTTGGCTGCTGCGCAAGCTTATGCAACAGAGTGGCAAAATCAAACACCGGCAGCGCGTGCCGCTTGTTTGAGCAAAGCGGGCGATTTGCTCGAAGCCCAGACTTTGGATTTCATGTCATTAGCGATACGCGAAGCAGGGAAGTCTTTGCCGAATGCTTTGGCCGAGGTGCGCGAAGCGGTTGATTTCTTACGTTACTACGCTGCGCAAGTTGAAGCTCAGCCACAGACAGAAGCTTTGGGTCCAGTGGTTTGTATCAGCCCGTGGAATTTCCCACTCGCCATTTTCATCGGTGAAGTCAGCGCGGCTTTAGCTGCAGGTAATGTGGTGTTGGCCAAGCCTGCTGAACAAACTCCTTTGATCGCGCATCGTGCGATTCAATTAATGCATGAAGCTGGCGTACCAGTGGGTGCCTTGCAATTCTTACCAGGTACGGGTGAGGTGGTCGGCGCGCAATTGGTGGCAGATAGCCGTGTTAAGGGCGTGATCTTTACTGGCTCTACTGAAGTGGCACAAATCATCAATCGTACGTTGGCTAAACGTTCGATTGCTGAGAATATTGATATCCCACTCATCGCAGAAACGGGTGGTCAAAATGCGATGATCGTTGACAGTAGCGCATTGCCTGAACAAGTGGTGAATGATGTCGTTTCCTCGGCATTTGACAGCGCAGGACAACGTTGCTCAGCTTTGCGTGTGTTGTGCCTGCAAGATGATATTGCCGACAAAACTTTAGAAATGTTGCACGGTGCGATGCAAGAATTGCGTGTCGGCATTCCAGATCGTTTGGCGACCGACATCGGTCCGGTGATTGACGCAGAAGCACAAAAAAATCTGCAAACGCATATTGATGCGATGCGTTCCAAAGCGAAGTCTTTTTACACTTTAGATTTGCCCGCGAGCTGCAAGAACGGCACTTTCGTTGCACCGACCGTACTGGAAATCAACGCATTGTCTGAATTGACTAAGGAAGTATTCGGTCCGGTCTTACACGTATTACGTTACCGACGCGATGATTTGCCCGCCCTAATCGACGCTATCAATGCCACCGGTTTTGGTTTGACCTTGGGCGTGCATTCTCGTATCGATGAAACGATAGAATTCATCACGCAACGCGCGCATGTCGGTAATATTTACGTCAATCGCAATATCGTTGGTGCGGTGGTGGGTGTACAACCATTTGGTGGTGAGGGTAAGTCAGGTACTGGACCAAAAGCGGGTGGCCCTTTGTATTTGAAGCGTTTGCAAAAAAAACCAGGCATGAATTTCAGCGGCAACACCGTGTATGAAAAACAAGCACCGGTTGCCTTAGATGCCTTGACGGTATGGGCAAAAACGCATGGTCACCTTGATGTCGCGGCCTTAGCCGAACAGTACGCACGTCAAAATCCTTACAAGATGACGATGTTATTGCCGGGACCTACAGGTGAAACCAATACTTTGGCGTTCTCTTCTCGTGGACGGGTATTTTGTGCCGCTAAGGATCTCGCAACTTTGCTCAACCAAATTGCTGCGGTGGTGGCAACGGGTAATACGGTTGTGGTGGAAGCGCATACTAAACAATTGCTACCAGCCGATTTACCAAAATTAGTGGCCGACGTGATCGTCGTTGCTAGCCCTGATCAATCCCACGCACAATTTGCATTGATAGCGCGTGAGCTCGCAGCAAGCTATCGCCCGGTATTTGCACAACAAGATGGTGCGATTGTGTGTATTGTAGAAGGAGATGCCAAGACAGAATTACCTTTGTGGCGTCTGGTTGCCGAACGCGCATTGTGTGTGAACACGACCGCGGCGGGTGGTAATGCAAGCTTGATGACTTTGCAAAACTAAGCCGATCAGTTAGTAACTTTTTTACGAATTGACTGGCAACAAAAAACCGTATGAGACCGAGTTGTTGGCCTCATACGGTTT
>CAUPNA010000010.1:0-49417 GCA_963512475.1 uncultured Undibacterium sp. | reverse complement strand
TTTCAACAAACTGAAAAGGTTTTAATTCGGCACCGCCAAACCCATTAGTACAATAGGGAATGAAGTAGATCTTTCGTGCAATCGACGTCAAGACACTCATAATAAAAAAGCCGCTCAGCAATCAACTGAACGGCTTTTTAACGCTTACGTACAAACCAGCATTTACTCCATCACAACCTGACGCATTTTCTTAGAAACGAACAACAGGCTTGCAACCACAATAGCACTACAAACGCTGAGCGCAATCGCGATAGCACTTAGACTGACCAATTCACCTTTGAGTACTTGATTCATCATCTGCGTTTGCGCCATCACGGGAACCCAACCCAACCAAGCAGGTTCTTTACCTGGATTCAGAATAAAAAACAAAGGTAGGAACGAGACAGCTAAACTCAACAATTGATTGCGTACATTGGCCTCTTTAAAGGTTTTGCATGTCAAAGACAATGCAACTTGCAATGCAGACAGCGCCGCAGCCAAAGGTACCAACACCACCAAGAATGCCAGCGCATCTTTCACACCAAATTGAAACTCAGCTCGTAAAGCTTCATTTGCAATCACGGATTGTGCAGGAAAAAAACTAGCCACCGTCAAAATCACGATCAATACACTGACTGTGGCAACCGCCGCTGTTTTACCAACTGCCAATTGCAAGCCCGACACAGGATTCATCATTAAGGGTTCCAGTGAACCACGTTCACGCTCACCCGCCGTACTATCAATTGCGGCGAACATGCCGCCCATCACAATAGCCATAATCAAGACCATCGGCAACATACCAGTAATCGTCACTTTTCGTTCATCTGGGCGACTGATATGACGTTCTTTGACGGCAATCATCTGCAACATTTCTGGAGAACCACCACGCATCATCAAATCCAAACCGATACGCTCTTGCACATACCCGTTTAGCAGACGGCGCAGCGGTCCCAAGCCCATTTCCGCTTGACGATTCGACGTGTCATACGCAATTTCCAACTCGACGCGCTTGGCTTGTGCCAAGGTATTTTCAAAGTTTTCAGCGATCAGTAAAACTGGCTTGGTCAATTCTTTATTGCGCGATTTTTCTTCATAATCAGCAGGTGCCTGCTTAATTTGATAACCTTGACGCAAGATGTAATTTTCCAGACCAGGTGCATCTTTCATATTCACTGCTAGCACCGTGCGATCGACAGCCTGCGATTCAACCTGCGACATCACGGTAGAAAATACAAACAATAACACTGGCACCAACAGCAATGAGCTCGCCAACACCATTATCAAAGTACGACGATCACGCATCGCGTCGGAAATCTCTTTCCAATAGATTGCTATTATTTCTTTCATGCGATACTCCCTTGCGTCAAAACTGCAGCCGCAGTTATAGCGTCAGAATTAGTAGATTGCTGTTTGTCTAGAAATGCTAGCTTAACGAAAGCATCTTCAAAATCGTTTTCATGTGCCTGCAACATCAATTCAGATACCGTGCCTGAAGCGACGGTTTTGCCTTGCGCCACGATCACGACGGTGTCACACAGGCGTTCAACCTCTTGCATAATATGCGTCGAAAATACGATACATTTCCCGCCGCCTTCAGGCGTTCTTAGCCACCGCAAAAATTCACGAAGTGCACGGGTCGCCACCACATCCAAGCCATTGGTCGGTTCATCCAAAATAATATTCTTAGGATCGTGGATCTATGCACGCGCCAAAGCGATCTTCATTCTTTCACCTTGGCTAAAACCTTCTGTACGACGTTCCAACAGATTATGGATTTCTAGCCAATGCGCTAATTGATCGGTGCGTTTTTCTATCGTGGCCATATCCATACCGTGCAATTTGCCGTAATACTGGATGTTTTCACGCGCGGTCAGACGTGGATATAAACCACGTGCATCTGACAAAATACCGAGGCGCGCCTGCGAAGCCGTCTGTCCTTCTTTGACCTGAACATCGTCAATCTTGATAGAGCCGCTATCCATTTTTAGCATCGATGCGACCATACGCAGACTAGTCGTTTTGCCCGCGCCATTCGCACCGAGCAAACCTAATATCGCACCATCTTGCGCAGTGAAACTGACCCCATTCACCGCTTTCACTTTTTCTGAACTACGCGCACCAATACCAAATTTTGGCTTGCCTAATTTGACAAATTCTTTATGTAAGTCTTCAACAATAATCATCTTATTCTCCTGCTTTCTTCGCTTCGACTATGGTGGGACTATCATTTGCTTGAACCGGAGGTAGCCAGACCAAAGGACGTGGAATCTGTCGCACACAAGTTGCATCCACTTTCAAGGCGTCATCGTCGGTTTTAGCAGCTAAAAACTTATCCAACACCTCGCGGATACAACCATGTGCCAATAAGCCGTGGCCAGCATTTTCTACACTGATATGACGCGCTTTGTTACCCAATGCTTTGGCGATCTGATCACCGTTACGAGTCGGCGTGACCGGATCAATGCCGCCACTCAATAACAGAACTGGCGATTTGGAAACGGGGGTCGTAAAAAATTCTTCAGGAATGTTTGCGCGAGGCCAGTTAGCACAAACCTTGTCGTAGGTTTCCGCCATTCTTACCGTGAATTCATCAGCATTAGCGCTGGCCGCTCGCGGTTTTGCATAAGCTTCACTACACCAAACTGAATAATGCATCCCCATGGTCAAGCCACCCGGCCCAGCTTGATTAAAGCTGCCACTTAAACTCAGTAAAGGATCTAATTTACCTTGTTCCGCTTGCGTAATTGCATACGGCAATGCGGCTGTCATCGTTGGAGAATACAGGGCTTTAAACACCATACCAATCAAATCATCACTCTGTATTTTTGTGCTTATCGTGCTGACTGCACGTGAATTGGTGAAAGTGAATTGACGAGGTGTGTTGTTCAACAACCGCTTCCAGCTTCCAGCCAAATCTGGATAGGCGGCATTGCAACGGGAATTTTTAAGGCAGTCTGCAAAGACGCCTTCCAAGGCAGGCTTAGCATCAGACGCCAACAAATTCAGATCTGGCGGCACTACACCATCTATTACCAAACGACGCACTGATTGAGGAAATTGACGTAAATATTCCAAACCAACACGTGTACCGTACGAAGCGCCAACCAGATTAATCGCGCTGTAATTTTGCGCCACACGAATGGCTTCCAAGTCTTGAACCGCAATGCTGGTGCTATAGAATTGCAAATCTCCATGAGGCAATTTCTGCAAGCTCTGCATACAAGCCTGAGTTAGTTTCAGTGCACCCTCTTTATCGAGAATCTTTTCGCTCGTCTCTAGTTCAGTACAACGCAATGGAGCGCTTTTTCCAGTACCACGTTGGTCAACAAATACCAAATCACGGCGACGATTGAGTTTGCCTAAAACAGCTTCACCAAAACCTGCGGCCTCAACCGCACTTTGACCCGGACCGCCCGCTAATAAAAACACGGCGTCAGGTAACTTATTTCTATCTTTCGAGGGCAACACGACATAATGCACGTCGATTTTTTTGCCGTCCGGTTTAGCCGGATCAAGCGCTCGTTGAATTTGCCCACATCGCACTTCTTGTGGGAAGCTGGAAATACGGCAAGGCTTGGTGTCGGCCTGCGCTGTTTGCACATAAGTTAACAGACTCAGGGGCAAGCTCAAAGTCGCTAGACCGAGCACACGTCTAAATGCTGGATTAAACAAGATACACTCCTTAACTACATATTCGAAAAAAATGACTTCAGGGTACCCCTAACAACAGAGCATCATTCTAGCGATTTGTATAAAGAAAATATACCGATGTGACCAAATCCGAACAGACGTGATGAACTACGAAAAAGCCGGAATGAATCTCGACCTTACTCGAAAGTGTCGACCTAATGCGACGCCATCTTTATCATTGCGCCGATAAGTTGATCAATTTACGGTCTTCTCAAGTTTAATAGTAGGGTCTTTACCGGTGCAGGTAATGCAGCTTGCTCAATTTGCGCTAAGGGATACCAAGCGACTTTTTTTTCAGCCACAAAATGCAAACGTTGCGAAAGACGAAAATGCAGAGGGCGAATATAGAGTTTGAAATGGGTAAAGCCATGGGTCAGTTCGGGTAAATCAGCCGACCATGCGATATCACCAAATCGTCTGACTAAACTCACTACTTGATCATCCAGACTCATGAGGCGCGGATCAGCCAATAAAGGCGTTGTAACATCCGTCTGAAACAGATCTGGCGCAGGTGCTTTACCATTGCCTTCGCACATACCATCCAATTCAGGCAAGGACAACAGCCCCCCCCAAATACCGCTATCGGGTCGTTGCTCCAGCAAAATATCGCCCTCATGCTCTAAGACTAAGAGCACGGTATGCTTTTCTTTTTGTACACGCTTGGGTTTGCGTACTGGCAATTCGGCGGTTCGCTGCGTGGCGTGCGCCACACACACTTGTTGCAAAGGGCAACGCTGGCAGGCTGGGCTGCTACGGGTGCAAAGCGTAGCGCCCAAATCCATCAGACCCTGAGTATAAGATTGGATGTCCTGCTTGGGTAACAAAGCATTCGCACGCAACCATAAATCATCTTCCACGGCTTTAGCACCAGGAAAGGCTTCAATGCCAAACACCCTGGCGAAAACACGTTTCACATTACCATCCAAAATCGCGGCCACAGTGCCATACGAAAATGCAGCTACTGCCGCAGCGGTCGAACGCCCTATACCCGGCAACTCTTGCAACAAGACGGGATCATTAGGGAAACTGCCCTGATATTTTTCCACGACCTGCTTGGCACATTGGTGCAAATTACGGGCACGAGTGTAATAGCCCAAACCTGCCCACAAAGCCATCACCTGCTCAGCTGGCGCGGCAGCTAAATCGTGTACCGTGGGGAAGCTTTCCAAGAAACGCTGATAATAAGGAATAACCGTCGTTACTTGAGTTTGTTGCAGCATGATTTCTGACAACCAGACTCGATAGGCGTCGCTGGTCTGCTGCCAAGGTAAGCTATGTCGGCCATGCTGCTATTGCCAACTGATCACTGCATTTGAAAAACTGGGATCGTAATACGGTGACTCTTCCTGCATTACCTTATCGATACGAATCATTTTTTTGGCATGGCCATCTTCTTGCCTGCCATCTAACTTCGCTGATGCTTTTTTCATGTACCTAAGACTCGATTCGAATTCAATTTACGACCCACTTGCTTCTTCCCATATTCCTATTTTGCCAGGCGTTTACCAGCATATTTCATCACTAGGCCCTTAGGCCCTACCGCCCAACCATGCAAAGCATCAGCAAAGCCAAGTGCGTTTAAAGGCGTTTCACCCAGCACTTCCCAACTTTTACCTGCGTCTTTCGTTACGCCAGAACCTGCTAGTCCACCCACCACAAAGGTGTTGCTCTGCCCCGGAACTGCCATCACTACTGATAAAAATCCCATAGGTAAAGCGGGATTCGCACGCCAGGTTTTGCCGCCATCCTGACTAATAACCGCATTGAGTGTTTCACCTTTGGCCTTCTGATAATCGCCACCAACAGCGAAACCGGTTTGTCCATCTGCAAACGCTACCGAGAACAATCCTTTAGGCGGCGCACCAGCGGGTATTGCGGTTTCAGCCACGCTCCAAGTCTGACCTCGATCAGTAGAATGAAATACCCGCGTTTTCTCAGCTCCCCCCGTAGCAAACCAAACATCTTGTTTGCCGTAAATCGCAATGCAAGTGCCACTGGCAGCAAATGCACCTTCGTTCGCTAAGGCTTTCAATTGATTCAAATCACGCGCCGCGTTTTGCCAGCTTTTACCACCATCATGTGTGATTAAAACTTGAAATTGTCCATTGATAGGATCGCCGAAGATTACACCGTTTTGCGCATCCCAAAAATCAATTGCATCCCAAAATCCACTCGCATCGCCATTCACCGTCATCAATTCCCAATGCGCGCCGCCATCAACCGTCTTATATATTGTCGACGCTTTTCCGGGGCCAGCGCTCATCGCTATCGCAGTAAACTTATCGATGCCTTGAATATCCCGAAAATCTAAACTGGCCGCTTCAGGGAATTTACTGGCGATCGAGACGTTCTCCCAGTTATCACCATCCACGGTACGCAAAACCGTTCCCTTCGCACCGCTGGCCCAAGCCACGTTGCGATTCACGACAGATAGACCACGCAATTCGACGGTGACGCCACTATCGATTTTTTTCCAGGCGTCTTGAGCCAAGGCGGAGAAACTAACTGCCGATGATACTAATAGCGCCAAGATTAAAGTAGTTTGTCTAAATGTATTGCCAGAGTTTGGGTTCATGTTGTTCTTCTGCTCCAAATAGAAAAAGACGCCGGTCTTTCTTTTGACCAGGCGTCTATCGATTTTATGTTGCCTCAATAATTTATACCGCACTCATCTCAGAAGCCAAGGCTTTATTGATGTTATTGCGTAGCTCTTCTAAAGTTTTTTTCTGTACTTCTACTTCTGTATACATGGTTTCAAAGCTGGCGATTTTCTCTTCCAAGCTGTCGGTGGCAACATGGATTCGCTGTATCGACTGCATGCGATTTTTTAATTGATTTTTATGCTCGCGAATCTGCGCTTCTATCGGTGCCATCACCACTTTTTGCCAGGCTTCAACATCACGATTCGCTTGAGAAAAACTCTGTTTAACACGCGCAGAAATCGAATCAAAAAACTTTTGCATCAACACTTTTTGCGAGGTCGTCATCATAGTGATGGTACTAAACTGTCGCAGAAAAACTTGTTCAATCGCGGTCACTTCCTGCAGGTATTTATCAAGAGAAAAAGGCATAGGCGAAGTCAACGCCAAGCCGTGCTCGGTAGAGAATTTACGATACATGATGGACATCATTTCTGATATCTCATCTGTCTTACGATTAGATGCGGTCAAATTCAATTTAACCTGTTCAAAAAATTCTTTAATCGCTTCCTTCAGTCCTAATGAAAATCGACTCTTTTCCATCGCTTCACGCGCGGTCGCAATTTCCGCCTTCAGCATATCCATGCCCAAGGTGGTGTAGACCTCGGTAGATAGTCGCGTAAATACCGCGCGCGTGCCCTGCATCTTAATTAAGCTAGCATCGAATTCTTGCTTTTCCATGGTCACACGTTTCATCATGTGTTCAACCACATTTTGATTCTTGCCACGCAGACTCTTCAGTTCATGCAATTGCTCGTTAACACCACGTGCACGCGCCACGATAATCGCTTGTTGACCGTCGGCGATTTCTTGAATATCCGTGCTTAATTGGGCGCGGATAATATTTTTCTTAGACGGAATTAGTTCTTTCGATAAAGCGTATTCTAATTTTGGCAAGCGACTCTTCGCCAATAAGGGCGCATCCTTATTAATTTTTGCAACCAAACCTTTTTGCGCCGAAATGGGAAATACTTGACTTGCTTCTATCGACAAATTATGTGCCACCGTTGTAATTTGATGCTGAATCTGCGATTCAACTTCTTCTAGCGTACGCAGCTCATCCCACATGCTGTCGATCTTATTGAGCACTACCATGCGACCAGGTCCGCCGCCGATGTGATTGCGCCAGACATCGATATCGCTTTTGGTAACGCCTGTATCTGCCGCCAAAACAAACAATACTGCGTGGGCATTGGGGATTAAATTCAAGGTCAGTTCTGGCTCGGTACCGATCGCGTTCAAACCAGGCGTATCGACGATAATCAAACCTTGCTTTAACAAAGGATGGGGGAAATTGACAATAGCGTGACGCCATTGTGAAATTTCGACTAAGCCATTCTCATCGACCTCTAAAACAGCATCAGGATCGGCTTCATCGTACAAACCATATGACTTCGCAACTTCCTTTGTCACTTTTTTGGTCAAGCTGACTTGTTTAAAAGCTTCCAGCATGCCATCACCCGATTTTGGATCGAGCGGCAGTACCGTCCAGATATGATGATGTCCTTTGAATTCGGCAGTGCTTAAAGTTTCGCTGCGAGTTTCTATCGGCAGTAGACGTATGCACGGCGGAATAGTCTCGTCATACATTAATTCAGTAGGACACATCGTGGTACGACCAGCAGACGACGGCAAAATTCGCTGGCCATAATCAGCAAAGAAAATCGCATTAATCAATTCTGATTTGCCGCGCGAAAATTCGGCGACAAAAGCGATGGTTAATTTATCATCTGCCAGCCGCTCTTTGAGACGTGCAATTTTTTGATCGAGGGCACTGTCAGCAAAATCAGATCCAGCAATCCAAGCCCGATATTGCTCTATGGCTTGAGCAACGTCTTTACGCCAGCTACTGTATTCCTGGAAATTCTGAACCAAATTACTCATATCATCCTCAATGTTTTCTCTTGCAATTTAATACCTATCCCTAAAAAACAGGACGATTCACATAGCAGCAAGGGTATTAGCCGTTTTACTTTACATGCCATCGAATGGCGACATTTTTTATGTTGCCGCAGATAAAACCGTATTCTGGCTCACTTTTGACAATTAACACAATAAAAGCTGCTGCGTTGACCTTGCTTTATGTGTCTAATTATTCCTTGACAAACACGGCAGGGCTCCCCAGCACGATCATAAACAAAATAATTCTGTTGAAAATAGCCGGTTTTCCCATCTGCACCGACAAAATCCTTGAGCGTACTACCACCCTGCACGATAGCTGCGGCCAAGATTTGTCGTATCGCTAACGCCAACGCTTGATAACGCTTAAGACTGATACGATAGGCGGCAATTTTGGGATTAATTCCTGCCTGAAACAAGCTTTCCGATGCATAAATATTACCAACGCCGACCACAATATCGCCAGCCAGCAAAACTTGTTTGATCGCGGCGGTGCGCTGTCTGGTCTGTTTGAATAGTAATTGAGCATCAAAACCATCTTGCAACGGCTCCACACCTAAATTACGTAACAGTAGATGTTCATTGATTGCACCGTCGGCCGCATCATGCCACAACACGGCACCGAAACGGCGCGGATCAGTCAATCGTACAAGTTGATTCCCAAATACGATATCAACATGATCGTGTTTTTGTGCTGGCGTTCCCTTTGGCATGACGCGTAAATTTCCCGACATGCCGAGGTGTATCAATACCGTACCTGAGGCAAAATGCAATAAAAGGTACTTACCGCGTCGCCCTGTCTTTTGCAGGCGTTGCCCTACAATTTTATCTTTCAACTGCAAAGGAAAAGGCCAACGCAAACCTTCGCGACGCAAAACAAGATCCGTTACGACGAAACCTTCCACGTGAGGAGCAAGTCCTAATCGTGTGACTTCAACTTCTGGCAACTCAGGCATGGGTGACTCGTTCAATCGTAAATATAATCGTAAATTTAATCGTAAAATTCGTACTTTAAAAAATGCTCTAAGAGCCCAAATAGAAGTTCCAGCCTCATTATTGCAAAGTTCTGCTCATCCGTTGATGACTGATACAATTTGCTATAAGTCATGTTTGAATACGGCGTAAAATCAAAGCCAACGTTGCAAGAATTAGTAAGCCTACTCATATCAGCTACCGTCAATAGAATAATGACCGATAGCATCACCAAAGGAATGGCATTGAAGAATTTGGTTCTCACTCAAGCTCACAATATGGCTATTGTACCCAGACTTACGCCAGCAACACTCGCCGGACAGACAAACCCCGCGCAATTCAAGACAAAAGGACTGATTGCCAGACCGCAGCGTGTCAAGAGCCTGCTACTACAATCCTTAATTGCGACAATGATCTACGGCACGATAGGCAGTAACCTGGTCTGGGCGCGCCAGACAGGTGCCACTATTATCAAAAACAAACCCACTTCGCCTAAAGTTTTGACAGAAAATCAACCACCGTTGCCGAATGTGGCGTTAAGTAAAGATATTCTATATAAGCTAACGACCTCAGAATTGGCGGTTCAACGAGGTGAATGGCAAAGTGCTTTTGTCACAGTACTTTCAGTTGCGCAGCAAACCCGCGATCCCCGTTTGGCCAAACGTGCAATGGAAATCGCCATGGGTGCGCAGCAGATGGACGAATCTATGGCGGCCTTACGTCTGTGGCGTGAATTAGCACCTGGCTCAGGCGAGGCTGAGCAATACTATTTGAGCCTGATGGTGGTCCAGAATAATTTCACTGAGATTCAAAAACTGTTCGCGGAAAAATTGCGCACAAGCGATCTCAACGAACAGATCGCACTTATCCATCATGCCCAGCGGGTGTTAGCGCGCATGCAAGACAACAAGCAGGCCTTCAACACCTTAGAAACGATATTGCGCCCCTTTGCCGAAACCTTTGACGCTCGCATAGCGCTGTCCCGTGGCGCTTTCCGCAATAAGGATAGTGTCCGTGCATTGGCCGAGGCACGAGCAGCGACACAGCTACGCCCAGACTCTGAATTAGCGGTCTTAACTTTGGCTCAGGCATCAGAACCTCAGGATGCCTTAAAACTGGTCGCAGACTATTTAAAAAGACTTCCACAAGCAAAAGAAGTTCGCCTGGCCTACGCCACCATGCTGATTGAAAACAAACAATTAGCAGCAGCCAAGCAAGAGTTTCTTTTTCTACTAAGGGAGCAGGAAAGCAAAGGCGATTCGACCACTCAAAGCCTGTACACGCTGGGTGCGATCGAGATGGATTTAGCTCAGATCGATGAGGCGGAAAAATACTTCACGCTATTCCTACAACGTGTCACCGAAGAAGATGATGCTAGCCCGGTCTACGTCAATTTGGCGCAGATTGCATTACAACGCAAAGACAAAAAAACTGCCGACCTATGGTTAGCGAAAGTAGAACGTAAGGACGGCAAAAACCCTGCTTGGTTTACGATACAGATGCGGCGTGCTCTATTGATTGCCAGTGATGGAAAATATCCTGATGCACGCAAATTTCTGCAAACTGTCTCGCCAGAAAATGACGCCGAAAGAATCCAGCTATTGCAAACCGAAGCGCAGATCATGAAAGATGCGGGACAAACACTGGAAGCCTTCGTGCTTTTACAGTTGGCCTTGAGTGAGTATCCTGACAGTAGCGAATTATTGTATGACTTCGCAATGCTGGCAGAAATGCAAAAACAATATCCAGAAATGGAGGGGGCGCTAAAACAGTTAATTCAAATGATGCCGAACAACGCGCTTGCCTATAACGCACTTGGCTATTCTTACGCAGATAGAAACATCGAACTTCAAAGCGCTCAAAAACTGATCGAAGCCGCCAACCAACTAAGCCCGAATGATCCTTATATTTTGGATAGCTTGGGTTGGGTTAAATTCAGACTAAACAAATTACCCGAAGCCGAACAATTTTTACGCAGCTCATTCGCCTTACGCCAAGATGTCGACGTTACGGTGCATTTGGCGGAAGTGCTGTGGGCGCAAGACAAGAAAACTGAGGCAATCCAATTATTTAACGATGCCAGAAAAAAAGATAATAACAACGCCTTATTGAGATCAACCTTAGAACGGCTAGGTCTGGTTTTGCCTTGACTTGAATTAGTAAAAGCCTTATCGATGCATGCTAGCCAACCACAAGAAAGACTAAAAAGTAATGAATATTGCGTCGCCACGCCCAGCACGTCGCTACAGTAATGGGATCTGCAGCCTCTTGATACTCGCTTGCTGTGCGCTTTTAAGCGCTTGCAGCAGCACGAAATCGCTGACCCCACAACAAGCAGCGAAGCCTCGCAACTTGCAAGAAAATTTGCAATTGAATGGACGCATCTCGATACGGTATCAACAAGATCAGCAAGAACAAAGCGTCAACGTTGACTATGAATGGCAACAAACACCGACAGAATTACATATCAGCCTTAGCTCTTTTCTAGGTCAAACTGTCGCGAATATTCATCAAACACCTTTCGGCGCAAGCCTAGAGCAAGCTAAACAGGAAACCCGCTATGCTGCCGATATCGAACAATTGCTGATTGATAGTTTGGGCTGGTCTATCCCCATTAACGATTTAAAAACTTGGTTACAAGGATTTGATTTGCAGCCCAACAAGATTGCTATTGCGATCCCAGCGCAAGATGACTTTCAATTGAATTCAAAAGGCTGGCAATTGCGTTTCGTCAAATGGCAGGAAGACGCGGGACAAATCCGCCCTAAACGCATAGACTTGGAAAAAATGACTGAACAGTTTGGCTTGGTCAAAATCGGCATCATCATCATGTAGCTTTTCCTAATGTCGACACGATTAGGTTTTGATTATTAGAATTGAAACCAATCAGTCACCATAAGTCCTATCACCAAACACATCGCATGAGTATTTCAACACCCACAAATCGTCAATGGCTTGCCTGTCCAGCCCCAGCCAAACTAAACTTATTTTTGCACATCACCGGGCGTCGTGCTGATGGCTACCACTTATTGCAAAGCGTATTTCAACTGATCGATCGCTGCGATACACTGGATTTCCATGTGCGTACCGATGGCACTATCCAAAGACTAAATCAAGTTGAGGGGGTTCCAGAACAAACTGATTTAGTCATACGTGCCGCACGTCTGCTACAACAACATAGCAATAGCCAACTCGGCGTCGATATTTACCTCCACAAAAACTTACCTATGGGTGGCGGTGTGGGCGGCGGATCATCCGATGCAGCGACTACTTTAATGGCTTTAAACCATTTGTGGCAATGTGGTTTGGAGCAAACTCAACTCATGCAACTTGGCCTGCAACTAGGTGCGGATGTACCTTTTTTTATTTTCGGACAAAATGCTTTCGTAGAAGGCATAGGTGAGCAAATGCAAGCGGTAAAAACCGACGAACAGTGGTTTGTCGTCATAGAGCCGGGTGTTCATGTGCCAACTCCTACAATATTTTCTGCCAAAGAGTTGACAAGAGACACGAAGCCCGTCAGAATAACGGACTTTTCCAGTACAGCGAAAACTGAATGGAAAAATGATCTGCAAGCTGTTGCTTGTGCTTTACATCCTGAAATTGCGAATGCCATAAGCTGGCTAAAACAATACGAAGTAAATCAGGGTGACGCCAAGATGACGGGATCAGGTTCTTGTGTTTTTTGCGCTTTTCCCAGCGAAGCAGCAGCAAAAGCCGTTTTACAACAAGTGCCTCATTACTGGACATCGTGGATTGCTAAAGCATTACAACAACATCCTATAAATTCTAGGTTGCATCATAAAAATTTGGTTGATTGCTGATTTCGAGATAAAATAGCGGCTTCGCTGATTATCAAATGAAATTCGAAAACGAAACAAGCAATTGATAAAAAGTTGTGTAGGGGAGTCGCCAAGCTGGTTAAGGCACCGGATTTTGATTCCGGCATGCGAAGGTTCGAATCCTTCCTCCCCTGCCATTTAATTCCCAAGCCGCCGCATACAAAATGATGCGGCGGCTTTTCGGTTTTTTACGGCAGTATTTTCAGTAATCATTACAACAAGAATTCGAACCGTGATGCTGAGTATTGTTCTCTTGATGTGGCTTTTTTATTCCCTTAGGTGATCTCATGGCACACGCTCTCGACAACATGATGGTCTTTACCGGTAATGCCAATCCTGCTTTAGCGGCAGGCGTTGCAAAGCAACTCGGCATTCGTCTCGGTAAAGCTGACGTTTCCAAGTTCTCTGATGGTGAGGTGATGGTCGAAATTAATGAAAACGTGCGCGGTAAAGACGTTTTCGTATTGCAATCGACTTGTGCCCCAACCAATGACAACTTGATGGAAATCATGTTGATGGTCGATGCCTTGAAGCGTGCTTCAGCTGGTCGTATCACAGCAGCCATTCCTTATTTTGGTTATGCGCGCCAAGATCGCCGCCCACGTTCTGCACGGGTTGCGATTTCTGCCAAAGTGGTAGCGAACATGTTAGAAGAAGCTGGCGTTGGTCGTGTTTTGATCATGGATCTGCATGCCGATCAAATTCAAGGTTTCTTTGATATCCCTGTAGACAATATTTACGCATCACCCATTTTGCTGGGTGATCTGGTTGCAAAGAACTACGATGATTTATTAGTCGTTTCTCCTGACGTTGGCGGCGTGGTTCGTGCCCGTGCTTTAGCAAAACGTTTAGGTTGCGATTTGGCGATTATTGATAAGCGTCGTCCAAAAGCCAATGTATCAGAAGTTATGAATATCATCGGTGAAGTTGATGGCCGTAATTGCGTGATCATGGATGACATGGTTGATACTGCCGGCACTTTGACCAAAGCAGCTGAAGTATTGAAAGAACGCGGTGCGAAAAAAGTATTAGCATATTGTACGCACGCTGTCTTGTCAGGCCCAGCAATTGACCGTATCAACAATTCTCCACTCGATGAATTAGTGGTAACCGATACGATTCCTTTGTCAGCAGCAGCGCAGGCTTGCCCTAAGATTCGTCAACTGTCTTGCGATAGTTTGCTGGCTGAGACTTTCCGCCGCATTACTAAAGGTGAGTCAGTCATCTCTTTGTTCTCAGAATAAAGATTAAGAATTTGGTTTTTCTGTTTTGGTGCACTAAACGCATCAAAACTTTTTTCACTCTCCTGGTCGCGGGAGAGTCAACGCAAAATGAGCGCAAATCAAACCGCGCATAAGTTTGCTTATTTTGGAGTATTAAAATGAAAGTAGTCGCATTTGCACGTAACGTACAGGGCACCGGAGCGAGCCGCCGCCTGCGTATTGCTGGTCAAACACCTGGTATCATCTACGGTGGTACAGAGCCAGCAGTGAATATCTCTTTGGATCACAATGCTTTGTTCCATGCATTGAAAAAAGAAGTATTCCACTCTTCCATTCTCGACATGGACGTTGATGGTAAAGTAGAAAAAGTATTGTTGCGTGACTTCCAGATGCACGCGTTTAAACAATTAGTATTGCACGCTGATTTCCAACGCGTTGATGCCAACAAAAAAATCCACGTTAAAGTGCCTTTGCATTTCGTGAACGCTGACATCTCTCCTGCAGTGAAATTGTCTGCAGCAGTAATCAGCCACGTTGCTGTTGAATTGGACGTAGAATGCTTGCCAGCAGACTTGCCAGAATTCATCGAAGTTGATCTGTCCAAATTGGAAGCTGGTCAATCCGTACACGTATCTGCATTGAAATTGCCAAAAGGCGTTTCTGCTGTAGTACACGGTGATGACGCAACAGTTGCTATCGCTGTTAAACCAGCTGGCGCAACTTCTGCTGAAGCTGACGCAAAATAATTTAGAAGATTCTTCTTTTAAATTGAAAGCCACCCTCGCAGGTGGCTTTTTTTCGTCCTAAGCTTTTAAACCCAAATTTTCTATTAGGCGCGTCTTCGACAGGACTTGAGCGCTGACGGCGCATTGTCGGTCATTCTTTTCGTTCTTCGTTGCAAATAACTAGCTATTTTAGCCTCATTCACGAAAAAACCACCTCGAAAAGTGCATCGACCATCGTCTCAAATCCTAATGAAAATTCTGGGTTAAATAGACACGACGACCCCCATCAACTCAAATTCATATTAAAATAACTTCTCTTATTCTCATGTCGGGACGAATTCAGGAATCAAGACTCGACTTATTTAAGATAGTTAGCGACAATCAAACTCCTCTACAACAGAAGTACCGCAAAAACACATCGTCATGTGTCGTCACCGGACTTTGCATTACTTAAGGAAACGCATAGTGTCCTCGTTCAAGAAATTCCGCCTTACGCTCATCGCCACAACTTTCGCTATCTCGCAATTTGCCGTTTTCGCGCACAGTAGCTTTGCCCAAGGCACAGGCGCACAAATTCAATATGACACCAGTTATGACATTCTCAGCCCGGTACGTGCCAAGCATGGCATGGTATCGAGTGAACATGGACTTGCGAGTCAGGTTGGCTTAGAAGTATTGAAGCGCGGCGGCAATGCAGTCGATGCAGCTGTCGCGGTTGGCTTTGCCCTTGCGGTTGTGTTGCCTCATGCAGGGAATATTGGCGGAGGTGGCTTCATGTTGATTCATGATGCTAAAAGCGGCAAAGACATCGCTCTCGATTTTCGTGAATTAGCACCCGCCCTCGCCCATCGCGATATGTTTTTAGATGCCAACGGTAAAATTATTCCCGGCAGCTCAACATCCACCCATTTAGCTGTCGGCGTGCCGGGCACGGTCGCTGGCTTGGATTTAGCTTTGCGCAAATACGGTAGCATGACGCTCAAAGAGTTGATCGCACCCTCCATCAAATTGGCAGAACAAGGCTTTGAAGTCACACCTCATCTCGCGCAATTATTGGAAGCTAGCCGCAACCAATTAGGTAAATGGCCGTCCAGTCGCGCCATCTTTTTCAAGGGCGACAGACCATTGCTTGCGGGTGAAAAACTAGTTCAAAAAGACCTCGCTAATTCGCTGCGTTTAATCGCGAAACAAGGTCCGAAAGTTTTCTATGAGGGGGTCATCGCTCAAAAGATCGTCGCTGAAATGAAAAATCACGGTGGCATGATCAACGCGGACGACATGAAGAATTACAAAGCCATAGAGCGGGATGCTGTGAAGGGCAATTATCGCGGCTATCAAGTTGTATCGATGCCACCACCGAGTTCTGGCGGTGTTCATATCATCCAAATGTTGAATATGCTGGAACATTTCCCCATTGGGCAACAAGGCTTAAACAGTGCGCAGACTCTTCATACCATGACTGAAGTCATGAAGCTCGCGTATGCAGATCGTGCCGAATATTTGGGTGATCCCGAATTTATTAAAGTGCCAGTCAGCGGCTTAACATCCAAAAAATATGCTGATGAATTGGTCAAAAAAATTGATCTGAATCGTGCCACGCCCTCCATGCAAATCAAACCAGGCAAACCGCTACCCTACGAGAGCGATCAAACCACTCATTACTCAGTCGCAGACAAATTCGGCAATGTCGTCGCAACCACTTACACGCTAAATCTGCTATTTGGCAGTGGCATCGTGGCTACCGGGACAGGTATCACCCTGAATAATGAAATGGACGATTTCTCGGTCAAAGCGGGCGTACCTAATGCGTTTGGCTTAATTGGCGGTGAAGCAAATTCCGTTGCGGCAAAAAAACGTCCGCTCAGCTCCATGACGCCAACGATGGTGTTGAAAGACGGCAAACCATTTTTAGTGACAGGAAGCCCGGGTGGCAGCCGTATCATTACCACGACCTTACAGGTTATTCTAAATGTCATTGATCATCAATTAAACGCAGCAGAGGCGACTATCGCGCCGCGTATACACCATCAATGGGAACCCGACATTACACGCATGGAACGCGGCTTCAACGTCGATACATTAGAACTTCTCAAGCAAAGAGGACACAAATTTTCTATAGGCAGATCTATCGGCAGAACACAGACGATCAAGATCAGCGATGATGGCTTTGAGGCTTTTGCCGACCCACGCAATCCAGATGGTCGCGCCTTAGGATATTAATTACCCTGATTCAAAGTTGAGAGCCCCGACATGATCGGGGCTTTTTTTCGCCTTTCATGCTCAGCACTATGCGCTTAGTGACCCCAAATTTTTTATGCATTCGCAGCAGAAACTTAATCCACATCAAATTTCAAATTATTACTTCAACTAAAATGAACTTCTAGTATCTCAACTTAGTGCACAACAACGGGAGTCCGCGTGGCGATTGAACTTTTCAACAATGGCAATCATAGCTGCGTCATGTTCAATGACCTGGTTACTGGCTCTACCGAAGATGCAGTACAAGCTAACCAATTCTTGATTGTCTCCGGCGGCCAAGGTGCCTTGATTGACCCGTCCGGCAATATTACCTATAACGCGCTTACCTTGGCGATGCAAAAGTATTTGCCCAAGAAAAACTTAGCATTTCTGTTCGCGTCACATCAAGATCCTGACATTATCGGTGCCCTCGACAAATGGCTCTATAGTACAGAATGCCATCTCTATGTGTCGCAACTATGGGCACGCTTTGTGCCACATTTTTGCAACTTGAATCGCGCCGACGGTCGAATTATTGGCATCCCCGATGAAGGTATGGCGGTGCCAATGATAGCGTCTACCCTCTACGCGGTTCCGGCACATTTCCTGCACGCCGAAGGCAATTTCCAATTTTATGACAGCACCTCGAAAATCCTGTTTTCTGGTGATATGGGTGCATCTTTGGTCGAGGCCGATAGCATCAATAGACCGATAACTAGTAAAGCCGAATTCCACGACCAGCTGCACAGTATGAGCGGTTTTCATAAACGCTATATGGTTTCGAATAAAGTCTGCCGCTTCTGGGTCAATATGGTGCGTCAAATGGATGTTGCTATGTTAGTGCCACAGCATGGTCGCTATATGACAGGTGAAGCTATTCCTGCTTTCTTGGACTGGATAGAAAGCCTCCAATGCGGGATTGATTTATTCACCCAGGAGCATTATCGCTTTCGGCTCGTGCCAGCCTAAACACCTCGCTTGGCATTCTACATTTCATGTGCCAGCCGTATCGACATTCATCATGCTCGGTTAATGAGTAGCATTTGAACTGCACTCCACTCAGGCATCGAAAGCGATCTCAAAAGCAGCACATTGGGTGAAATTCTCTTAATGGAAAACGAGGCATGTTGGCGCAATACATTGCAATGCTAGAAAATTGAGCAGTCCTAGAAATTTAATCGAAAAAATCATCTTCAATTATGGAGAAATAATGGAGATTGTGAATCACAGCTAAAAATAATTAGCGATCTCACCTAAAAACATCTTTTATCTGCTGAATCTCGCTTAAAGCTTGGCAATCTTCTTGAGCCACACTACACTCGACGCAAACGCTTCATCTCACTATTATTTCGCTAAGACCTCACAAACTTTACCGTGAAATTCTCTATCGGCCTACGTCTGTTTTTTGCAGTGTTACTCTCTATTTTGAGTGTTGCATTGGTCAGCCTGCTCGTCATGAGCGAGAAGGTGATATCCAACTTTTCTGACTACGCCGCCAACATTGATTTAGACCGCTTGCATGAAGTATCGAATGAGTTAAGTGCTCAATATAGGATCAATCGAGATTGGTCTTTTTTGCCAAATACGCCTGATGAACAGCGCCTCTGGTTCGGCAAAGAGTTGACTCGCATTCACGAAAAGCGCGAACGTAAAGCACAGCTTAGGGCTTCAGCCGTCAATCCTGAATCCAAATCTAATACAATCGCGGCAGCAAGAACCAGAGAGATCCAAGCTGCCAAATTACCTGTCCTACCACCACCTCCACCCTACAGAATTGCACCACTGCCAGATGTTGAGCTAGCATCAATATCATCAAACAGCAAAAAAACGGCCAGCATCGAAAATAAATCAATAGCACCGCCAGAACCACCTGCGCCGCAAGCATTACCAAGCCCTCCAGAACCGCCAGTCCCCCCGCCGTTACCACCATTGCCGTCACCTATGGGTGCGCAAGAAACAACGCCTTCAGCAACAGCCAACATACAAAGTAACAGCGCGAGTAAAACTGTTGGCATTGAAAAAGGTGATCTCTATTTGCGTATAACTTTACTCGACCGAGACTCGCGCTATTTGGCGGGACTGCCCGATAATCCTCTCGGAGAAAATTTCCGCTATTTGTATCTCGACGGTGAACAAATTGGCTACTTATTGGTAAAGAAAACGACGACTCAACCGGATCAATTCGCGAGTGAATTCTTACAAAGTTATGGTCGCACCATCGCTATGATAGGCATACTCAGCGTATTGCTAAGCGCTATTGCAGCAAGCTTGTTAGCTATGCATTTTCGCCGTCCAATCCGGCATTTAGCGGATGGTGCAAAACAGCTATCCGAAGGGCGTTATAGCACGCGACTTCACATGACTCGTAGTGATGAACTGGGTGAGTTATCTGATAGTTTCAACGCTTTAGCCGAAAAGCTAGAACAAGCAGAGATAAGTCGCAAACAATGGGTAGCCGATACCTCACACGAATTGCGCACACCGGTATCTGTGCTGCGCGCACAAATTGAAGCATTACAGGATGGCGTTAGAACTACCAGTCCAGAGAATATCGCGCTTTTATTACGTCAGGTCATGTCACTCAACAAGTTAATTGATGATTTATATGCTTTAGCCCGAGCCGATATTGGTGAGCGAGTTTTTCACTTTCAACCGCTTTGTCTGAATGAGTTAATCGATGAAGTGCTAGATAGCTTCTCAGAAAAACTAGTGCGAGCGCAGCTAACTTTGACAACGACTTATCAAAACCAAACCAAAGAGAAAGTTAACCTCAAAGCAGATTCAGAACGTCTGCGCCAAGTATTTATTAACTTGCTTGAAAACAGCGTGCGCTATACCGCATCGGGCGGACATATTCATCTCACTATTGCACAAAAATCAGGAGCGCCAACATCCTATATTGTGGTCACACTAGACGATAGCGCACCAGGTGTACCTGAGCATGCATTGAAGAATCTAAGTGAACGCTTCTTCCGTACTGAGAGTTCTCGCAATCGCCAGCATGGAGGTTCCGGACTTGGACTGGCACTTTGCCGCCGCATCATAGAAGCACATGGTGGAAGCATTCATTTTTCACATGCAGACCTGGGAGGTCTGCGCGTGCTAATTCAATTACCGCAAACCTAAAGCTCTCCACAACATGATGCCCACTGCAACAAAACACATACTTATCGTCGAAGATGAAAATGATTTATCTGCTCTGATCGCCGATTACGCTCGTCACGCCGGATATCAGGCGCATATTATTGCCGATGGCCAAATGGCATTACTACACATCAAAGCACAGGTACCCGATTTCATCGTACTCGATTTAATGCTGCCGGGACTAGATGGGCTTAGTCTATGCCAAGAAGTCCGCCGTTTTTCTCCAGTACCAATTTTAATGTTGACAGCTAAAGTTGAAGAGGTTGATCGTCTGCTTGGTCTAGAGGCGGGTGCCGATGATTACTTATGCAAACCCTTTAGTCCGCGTGAATTAATGGCGCGTATAAAAGCCATATTGAGACGTAGCGAACCCAAAGATCCAGCGTCAAACCCATCCTGCGCTGTAAGTTTCAATGTGGACGAGTCAGCACAAACAATCGCACTGAAAGGAAAAACATTGGATCTGACGCGTAGCGAGTATTTAATCTTAAAAACTTTCATCGCCCACCCGGGACAAGTCTTTTCACGTATACAGTTACTGGATCATCTGAGTCAGGACAATTTCAATGTCACCGACCGTGCTATTGATAGTCACATCAAGAACTTGCGTAAAAAATTAGAGTTGGTTCTACCAGAGATTCAGGCTATCCATTCCATCTATGGACTGGGATATCGTTTCGATTATCACGAATAATGTAAGGCTTACATAATCTCTCCATAATTGATTTGCACAATCATAGCGTTGGATAGCGGCACCAACATTTCTTCATCTCTATGGAATCAATATGAAAACTCTACTCTTTTCTTTAGCCCTACTAGCAAGCTTTCAAGCGAACGCAGCCGAACAAGACATCAAGTATCCCTGCCATTCCAGAGAAAAAAATTGCCCCCCGCCACCGCCTATTCTAATTCCACAAAAAGTGTATGACAGCTGCGCCGACCAGGCGGTGGGCACCAAGTTCACATGGGTACTTAACAAAGAGCACCGAGTTATTCGTGGAACTTGCCAGCGTGTCGGCACAATCGTCACTTTTGTGCCGAACAAAAACGAAGAATAGACCAAACCAAAACCGTTTTCTCTTCAAATTTATCCATAATTTACTCACAATTTATTTGCATCATATGGGCACTGGGCAAACACCTGACAGCACTAAGCCTAGGTGTTTGCTTATTTCAATCAACCAGGAGACATCATGAAACCTATCATTGCTATTTTACTGTTTGCCGGTTTGGGCGCAACAGGTTTAACATTGGCGCACAACACATTTAACATCAAATTCAAAGACAACTCAGGGAAGGTCATTACCATCGTTTGTAATGATGAATCAACAAACAAGGTATGTATCAAGCCGCCAGCACCGCCAGCGCCACCCGAGTTACCGCCGATGCCGAGTCTGCCTTCACCGCCGTTGCCGCCGCCCCTACCTGAATTAACAAGTCCGCCAGAACCACCTAGCCCACCGGAGCCGCCAGAGATTGTTATCCCTGACGAAGTACATCAGGCCTGCAATGGCAAAACCGAAGGCAATGCGGCCAGCTGGAGTAAAGGAAACAATCAACACTACTCAGGCACGTGCACTAAGTCGCTGGGAAAAATGCGCTTAGACGTACGAAGCATTTCAATTTCAAACTAAAACTAGTTTGATGTTTCACTACAGGGTAGCTCCAAATATTCAAAATTTTAAACCATGCTAGGAACAAGAAAAATTTTAGCCCGGTGCATCTGTCTGATAGGGCAAGGACAAATTTTTTCTCGCAAGCACGCATCACATCGAAGTCTGAATTTTTAGAGCTATCCTACATAAGAGCTTCCCCGCTCTCAAAGGGGAAGTTTGAATCAAAGTGATTTATTTATTCTTTCCTAAACTTTTTTTAATTCGACCCTATGGTATTTTCTTCATCAACTCAGCGCTGCGTCAAACTTTTTTGTCTAGCAACTTTTAGCGCCTTCATTTCTAGCGCACCAGCTGGAGCGCAAATGCAAAGCGCTACAAATGATTTGCTAATTACCGCAAAGGACAGACAAGTAGTTATTCAGCAGTTACAACAAAGTATAAGTAGGAAATACGTATTTCCCGAAGTGGCACAACAGGTAAATACAATGCTAGCGCAACGTCAAAAGAATGGCGACTACGACAAAATTACAAGCGCGCGTGAATTCGCCAAAACATTGACTGAACATTTGCAACAGCAAACCAAAGACAAGCACTTGAGTATTCATGTCGAGCTCGATGCAATCCCAATTGGCAACGAGAACGGCGAGCCTGGCCCCGAAGAAAAAATCCGCATGGATGCCGAAGAACGGCAATTCATGCAAGCGGTAAACTATGGTGTTGAGCGGATTGAGCGATTGGGTGGCAATGTCGGCTACTTGGATTTGCGTGGCTTCGGTCCGACTGACATTGTGGGACACGCGATCAGTGCTGCAATGACACTGTTAAATGCCAGCGATGCGATGACTATCGATTTGAGAAAAAATGGTGGTGGCTCACCGCAAACTGTGGCGTTGATCGCCAGTTATTTTACCGATCCTGAAGTTCATTTGAACGACATCTATAACCGGTCAGAAAACAAGACAAGACAAATTTGGAGCATTCCCTACACAGCCGGACCGCGCTACGATAAGAATAAACAAGTCTACATCTTGACGAGTCAACGCACGTTTTCTGCGGCGGAAGATCTGACCTACACTTTACAGAGTTTAAAACGCAGTATCACCGTCGGTGAAGTCACAGGTGGCGGCGCGCATCCGGTTGATAGGCAGCGACTGCATCCGCACTTCATGGCAAGCATTCCATTTGGACGTTCGATTAATCCAATCACCAAAACCAATTGGGAAGGTACGGGCGTGCAACCGGATATACTGAGCAGTGCGAATGATGCTTTAGGAATCGCGCATCGTAAAGCATTGGAAAATTTGCTGACGAAGGAAAAACATCCTGGAAAAAAAGCGGATATTCAACGCTCTTTGGACAAGCTCACTAACGAGAAAAGCGCCAGTACGAAGTAGCTTATTCTCGCCGAAGGATAAATGGTGGCGCTATTGATTTGCAAACGCCACTATCATCTTCTAATCATTTACCATCATTCACATTTTCATAAAAATCAAAGGGTATTGCATGTTGACACGATACTTCATCACGATCGCACTTAGCCTATTTATCTCCCTTGCGCACGCGCAAAAACCAGACTTAGGTGCAGACTACGAAGTCGATGACAAGCTACTCATCAAAACTAGCGATGGCGCCAGCATTTCGGCAATGATGGTACGCAAAAAAAACCAACAACAAGCCTCACCGACCATATTGCAATTTACAATTTATGTGCGTGATCGCGATCTGCTGAGTCTGAAAGAAGCTGCAGATCATGGCTATGTTGGCGTCATGGCTTACAGTCGGGGCAAGTACCTCAGCCCAGACCCAATCACCCCTTATGAATACGATGGTAGAGATGCGAATGCCGTCATTGATTGGATCAGCAAACAAAGTTGGAGCAATGGTGCTGTCGGCATGTACGGAGGAAGCTACAATGGATTCACGCAATGGGCGGCGACCAAGAATTTACACCCAGCTTTAAAAACCATTGTGCCCTATGTCGCTGGCGCCCCTGGCATGGGACTACCGATGGAAAATAATATTTTCATCAACCCCAATTATCAATGGGCTTTTTACGTGAGCAACAATAAGACCCTCGATGACGCGGTCAACAATGATCGCCAGCGCTTTCGTAAAATGCAATTTGACTGGTGGTACTCAGGCCGCGCCTATCGCGAAATCGACCAGATCGACGGCACACCAAATCCATTATTACAAAAATGGTTGCAACATCCAGCCTACGACAATTATTGGCAAAGCATGGTGCCGTATCAAACAGATTTTGCGCAGATTAAGATTCCCGTTTTATCCATCGATGGTTACTACAACGATAGTCAAATTTCTGGCCTCTATTATCTGAGAGAGCATACAAAATATCTACCAAACGCTGAGCACTATCTCATCATCGGCCCTTATGGCCATTTTGGTGCCCAACGCGGTGGGGAAAAAGTGCTGAATGAGATGGAGGTTCCATCAAATGCGTTAATCGATGCCAAGAAAATTACCTATGATTGGTTCGATTACATACTCAAAAACGCCAGCAAACCAGCAATCATCAAAGACAAAATCAACTATTTCGTGATAGGCGAAAACCAATGGCGGCATGCGCCTTCTTTAACAGGTATGGCGAATGGACAGCTGCAATTTTATTTAAGTACCTCCAAAAAAAATGGCACTTATCGTTTACAGGAGAAACTCCCTCCAACAACGCAATACTTGACGCAAACAGTTGATTTCAAAGATCGTCAAACCAGCAATAACGATTATTATCCCTCGCCCATCATCCGCAAAGAAATCGATACTAGTAATGGTTTTATCTTTGTCAGCGAACCGCTGAAGGAGGACATGATTATCAACGGTGCTTTTACTGGTCAAATTGTCGCCAGTATCAATCGACGCGATATGGATTTTGGTATTACCTTGTATGAGCTCAACGCTAAAGGTGAGTATTTTCATTTATCTTATGTCATTGATCGAGCAAGCTATAGCAAAGATCGCAGCCAGAGGCAATTACTCGAAACACATAAGATGACACGACTGCCCTTACCAACGACACGCCTCGTCAGTAAACAAATCCAAAAAGGCAGTCGTGTAGTAGCGTATTTGAACATCAATAAAAACGCATTTTCACAGCTCAATTACGGTAGTGGTAAAGATGTCAGCGACGAAACCATACTCGACGCGAATGAAAAATTGATAGTAAAGTGGTATGCGCAAAGTGTGATCCGGATTCCGGTATTGCGTTTAGGAGCCGCTGCATTTTCTGCACCTTAATCAAAGGCGAGTCTGCATGGCATCTACAATACTCTGCAGATCACACTAATTGCCGAACGACAAAAGGCGCTCAGTTGATCGCCTTCGAGACCCAGGAAACCGCCTTTTTAAATATACCTTCCTGGACGATTGCTTCCGCTGTTTCGGCAGGCGCGTTTTGCGCTTGCTCACGGTCCATGTACTCGCGCAATGCCGATTCCTGGCGATAACGATTTTGAAATCTCAAATCCGCATCACGCACGCATTGGGTAATGATAGCCTCGGCACGATGCAGATCGATTTCAAAAAAATCTTGTTCGCGCCGACCGCAGCGCACTTTTTGCAAAGCCTGCATGATCGCTTCTATCGCACCGCCACCGTCTTGCGCGCGTAGTTCAAAAACACATTCAAAACTGCCGGGGATGCTATTCGCATTATCACGATTCAACTCTAAAGCCTTAGCCCAGCCAGAACGCCGACTTAAACCGATTTGCAAAAGCCCTTCTTTCAAACCAGAGTTTCGCAAAATATATACATTGCCCGGTACGCCACGCAAGCGACTCTGCTCACTGTGTTTTCCACGCTGCTGCGCAGTGGACGACGAAATCATAAAGCACCTCAAATTGATCAAACATAGTATGAGTGCTTAGTGTAAGAAATATCACGACCACATAATCCGTGGAATAAGTACGAGAAAACAGGTCAATTCCAATCAATGATGACAAATTGGCGCGATTCGATTGCTTTCGAATTGAATCTTTCTGCATTACTAGCGATTTCTGCATCTAAATCCGCGTTTTCAGCACAAACCAAAATCAGTTGCTACCCTATAATAGATGCAGTCTTTTTACTCCTTATCCTTATTGCACTATTATGAATAGCCAAGATTTAGAAAACATTAATGTCAGCTCGTTTGCACCTATGCCAACGCCGGAAGAACTACATGCCAAGTTGCCCTTATCTGAACATGCCGCAGCTGTCGTAGATGCCGGACGTGAAGCACTGAAAAATATTTTAGATCGTAAAGATAATCGATTGATCATCGTCGTCGGCCCTTGCTCTATCCACGACCCCATCGCAGGACTTGACTACGCACGTCGCTTAAAAACCTTACAAGAAGAAGTAAAAGACAGCATGCTGCTAGTCATGCGTGTGTATTTTGAAAAGCCGCGCACCACAACCGGATGGAAAGGCTATATCAATGATCCCTTGATGGACGATTCTTTCCAGGTTGATCTTGGTATGGAAAAAGCGCGTCAATTTTTATTAGACATCTGCGAACTTGGCCTACCGACCGCGACCGAAGCGCTAGATCCAATTTCACCGCAATACTTGGGCGATTTGATTGCCTGGACTGCCATCGGTGCACGCACAACAGAATCGCAAACCCATAGAGAAATGTCGTCAGGTCTATCAACGCCGGTGGGTTTTAAAAATGGCACAGACGGCGATATTAGTATCGCTATCAATGCGATTTTGTCAGCCTCACACCCACACTCTTTCCTAGGTTTAAATGGTCAAGGCAAGGTATCGGTGGTACGTACGCGCGGCAATCAATATGGACACGTGGTATTGCGTGGTGGCGACGGTCGCCCCAATTACGATACGGTGTCGGTGGCGATGGCGGAACAAGCATTGAAAAAAGCCAAGCTACCTACCAATATTATTGTCGATTGTTCACATGCAAATAGTTACAAAAAGCCAGAGTTGCAACCACTGGTGATGGCGGATGTGATTAATCAAGTAGTCAATGGCAATCAGGCTTTGGTCGGACTCATGATTGAATCCAACATCATCGCTGGTAATCAAAAAATTCCTGAAGATCTATCGCAATTAATCTACGGCTGTTCTGTGACCGACGCCTGTGTGGATTGGGCAAGCACGGAAGTGATGATACGTGAGGCAGCAATACGCTTACGTGACCGTAATGAAAATCAGCGTAAAATCGATGCATAGAATCTTACGAACTTTTTCTGACAAAATGCGTTTTATGGCTTCCTCAAGCAAATCAAGCTCTTTCCTGTTCGCTGGCAGCATGCTGTTACTTTCTAGTTTTTTAAGTGCCTGCACTAGCACCGGTACTTCGGGCAAAACTGCCGTCATGCACAAAGACGAATTTGGCATGTCAGATATGTTCACCTATAGCTTTCCCAGTAGCGATAAGGAAGGCTGTGAGGCGTCCAGACGGGCTTTATTAAGTCAGGGCTACATCATCAGCGATGCCAATGATAACAACGTCAAAGGTCGCAGGAAATTTCAATCCGATGATGAAACCCATGTCGAGATAGAATTTAATGTCGTGTGCGCGCCGAATAGCAAAGGCAGTAACAGCACCACTATTTTTATCAACGCGGTGCGTGACCGCTATTCACTAAAGAAAAACAGCACCAGTGCTAGTTTGGGTGTTGGCGGTATCGGCTCGATCTCACTGCCCTTTGGTGCCAGCAATGATTCTATGGTGAAGGTCGCCAGCGAAACGATCGCCGACGCTAAGTTGTATGGTCGTTTTTTTGATTTAGTCGAACGTTATCTGGACGATGTCAAAAAATCCGATGAAGCTGAAAATGCAGCTAATTCAACTGCCCCACCCAGCCAGCCCGCTCAACAGAAACAGCAAACAGAGCAATTGAATTAAGCCTATTTACAATACACATCCAGAGAGCTGTACATCGTCATGATCTGGTCACAATGTATCGTTATTCTGTGAACTCATCTGACTACTCCTCCAAGGGTGTGGATTTGGCCCGCATAGATTGCGGGCTTTTTTTTGTCTGAAATTTGCAAAAAAATTATTGTTCTGGCGGCAGTGTCGTCAGAGGCTCAGTGATGTCTAAAGTTTTCACACCACCACCGTTTTCATATTCGGCATACATCCACTTACCGTTCACATTCACAAGATTCTCAGGCACGGGGCGGACGAATTCTGGCTTGCCACTTAAGGCATGGCGCATCGCGTCTATCCAGATGGGTAAAGCAACTGTAGAACCGAACTCTCTACCACCTAAAGATTTTGGTTCATCAAATCCCATCCACGATACCGCCACAATATTTCCGGCATAACCCGCGAACCAACCGTCAACCGCATCGCTGGTGGTACCTGTCTTACCTGCCAGATCACGTCGCCCTAACTTTTGGCTAGCTGAAGCGCCGGTACCGGAACGTACGACCTCGCGCATCATACTATCGATCACAAAAGCATTACGGCTATCGAGCACGCGTAAGTCTTCAGTTGGCAAAGCTGGCACGTTCGCCTGAAATAACACAGTACCCTTGGCATCGATTACTTTGTGAATCAGCCACGGTTTAACCTGATAACCACCATTCGCAAAAACCGCATAAGCACCTGCCATTTGCAAAGGCGTGACAGAACCTGTTCCCAAAGACAAGGTTAAATTAACCGGATGCTTATTTTGATCAAAACCAAAACGCATTAAATAATCGCGGCCATATCCGGTGCCAACTGCTTTCAAAATACGCACTGCCACTACATTTTTGGATTGCGCTAAAGCGTGTTGCAGTTCAATTGGCCCATCATATTTACCATCATCGTTGCGAGGGTCCCACTTGAGTTCTTCATCTGTGGTTTGCGACAAAGGTACATCGTTGATTAAGGTATCAGGAGAAAACCCTTTTTCTACCGCCGCTGAATAAATAAATGGTTTAATCGCCGAACCAGGTTGACGCCATCCGCTAGTGACATGATTAAACTTTTTACGATTGAAATCGAAGCCACCGACCAGCGCACGATATGCGCCATCATTCGCATTCAATGAGACGTAAGCAGCATCAACTTCTGGTGTTTGTGTAATCGACCAGCGTCCTTTACTGTCTTGCATGACACGTATCAAAGCACCTTCGCGGATTTTCAAATCGCGATTCGCTTTTGCCTGCAATGCGGAAGTCGCGAGACGCAGCCCTTCTCCCGTAATTTCTACCGACTCGCCCGTTGCCAGATCCGCCTTGATAAGCTTAGGGGATACCGAGGTCACGACCGCAGAAACCAAACCTTCACTAGAGGGATATTTTTGCAAAAATTCATCAATAGCATCATCGCGCAGATCTTCGCGTGTTGGCAATTCAATAAATGCTTCGGGTCCACGATAGCCGTGACGCTGATCATAAGTTAATACATTGCGACGTAAAGATTCATACGCGGCGTCTTGTTCATCTCGGTCTATCGTCGTGATGACTTTCAGACCCATGGTATAGGTTTCTTCTTTGAACTGAGCGTAAATACTCTGACGCACCATTTCAGCCACGAAAGCCGCATGCGATTCGAACTGCGGCACTTTGGTCACATGTATACGCTCTTTCGACGCTTGCTCATACTGCGATTGGGAAATATCACCGTGTCTCAACATACTTTGCAACACTAGCCCTTGCCTTTGTTTGGCACGCTCAAAATTAACAGCGGGATTATGACGCGCAGGGTTTTTCGGAATGCCCGCCAACATAGCTGCTTCGGCAATCGACACATCTTTCAGGGCCTTATTGAAGTAAGTACGAGCGGCACTGGAAAACCCATGGGTACGTTGACCAAGATAAATTTGATTCATATACAACTCAAGAATCTGATCTTTGGTCAAGGCATCTTCTATGCGTCGCGCTAACATAATTTCGCGCAATTTGCGGGTAATGGTTTTTTCGCGCGTCAAAAAGAAATTACGCGCGACCTGCATGGTAATCGTGCCACCACCTTGTGGAGCGCCGGTCGCCGTAGATACGACTGCACGCGTCATACCGATATAATCGACACCGTGATGTTCATAAAAACGCGCATCTTCTATGGACAAGATTGCGCGCTTCATCACATCGGGAATCTGAGCAATGGGGACAAAATCGCGGTGTTCTTCACCAAATTCACCGATCAAAGTGTTGTCAGCCGTATAAATACGCAGAGGAATTTTGGGTTTGTAATCGGTAACCGCGGTCAACTCTGGCAGGCCTGGTGCTAATATCAAAAAAACATAAGCCAACATGGACAGAATAAAGACTGCCAGTGCCGCTGCGAAAGCAAGTAACCATTTCATAATTGTCAACCAACCTGAAGGTAGGCATGATAAAAACGCACAGTGTAAACGGACTCGAGCGCGCTGCAAGACTTTTCTTTAACTGGTACCGCATTTTAGTACCCCGCAGCGCGTTGTTCAATCTGCTGCAATCATACTTAGCCAGCAAACTGAAGAAAGCTTAGTCTGGATGATTGTCCTTTTAACTAAGTCTTTATGTTTACAATACGCAAGCGGCACAGTCTGGCACTCTTCAGCGCTATCCTGCTATTGCATTTGGGCGTGCTATTCGTGATATTTATCGTCGACGAACCTTTACAAGGCATTAATAAAAGCCCACGAAACAGCACACATTTAGTTTTTCTCAGTGCGATGAAACCAGTACTGCCACCGGTGATAGAAAACCGCACCCAGCCAAAATTGGATCGACACCCTAAATCAGCAACAACACCAAGGACTAGTGCAATAAGCACTACAAGCAATTCGCCTAAAGTTAATTCTGTACCTGTTACACCCCAACCCATCACACCCGAAACCGCTGCGCCCATTGCGCTACCGCTTGATCGCAATGTCAAACAGTTGACCCAGCAACTGGAAAGGGAATTACGCTTTGAAAAACAAAAAGAAGAAGCGGCTAAACCGCCGAATCAGATCGCGCGTGAGTATTGGGAAAAACAGAACCGTCCCTACAAGGATAAATGGGAAGAGCTAGCCCATAAAATTGAAAAGACGGGTGTACCACGCAGCCTACAAGTGGAAACATTCAAAGCACCGGATGGTACACAAATCACCAAAGTAGGCGATCGATGTTACAAAGCGCCCGATCCCGGACGAACTTATTTACAGCAAGCAGAGGCACGTGAGGTGATATGTTCGCGTTGAACAGTACAATAGTTATCGACGATTAAACCCCGCCGCTGAAGCCCATTTGGCCAGCTCCAGTGCCAACGTTGCGATCGTGTCATCCCAATTTCCTGATTTAGTTTGGCGAAAAAGTCTCACAACCTCAGGATACCAAGGCGAATCTGGGCGATCATCAAGCCAGCGCCAATCACTTCCATATGCGGGAAGTAGAACCCAGCAAGGCTTGCCCAAAGCACCAGCTAGATGTGCTACTGCTGTATCTACGCAAATAACGAGATCGAGCTGCGCCACAATTGCCGCAGTATCGGCCATATCCAACATGTTAGATCCGAGAGCAATAATAGCTTGAGATTCTGGTGCTTGAATTGCCTCCTCTTCTCCCTGTAATTTCTGCAAACTCACGAACGTAATATTCGGCACATACCACAATGGGCTGAGTACACTTAGTCCAGGCAAGGATCGGTTAGCATCATTCTTGTGTAGTTTATTGCCTTTCCAAACTAATCCGACTTTCAAGCCTGAGGCCGGTAAATGATGACGCCACCGCTCAATGCGATCTGGTCGAGCGTGTAGATAGGGTAATTTGTTGGGTATATTTTCTAGCGTGGTTGAGAAATATAAGGGAAGACTCATGTGGAAGGACCAAAAGTCATGTTCAGGTACTGTAGTTGGTGCGACATCTGTAATAAATTGATCGACACCATCCGCTGTTTCCAGTAGATCCTTTAAAGGTGCAGGGCCAACCAAAGTAAGTCGAGACACGCCGCGTTCCTTCAATAGCGTCGCATAGCGAACGAATTGAATATAGTCACCGAATCCTTGTTCGTACCAAATCAACAGGGATTTACCTTCCAATGGCTCGCCACACCATTGCGGAAAAGAAAGCTGAGGCAGTATCGTTGTCGATTTCTCCAACCGCGGGTCATAACGGCATTCATGATAAGGCCAAGCTTCTTCGTATCTTCCTTGGGCTAAAAGCACCATGCTTAGGTTGTGCGTTGCGATGGGGAATCCAGGTCTAAGCTCAAGCGCTTTTCGAAAGCAAGTCTCGGCATCCGAAAGACGTTTAGTGTCCTTTAATAAGTAGCCCAAATTACAATATGCCTCAACAAAATCCCCCTTATGTGAAAGCGCGCCACGATAGCAAACTTCCGCTTCGGTGAAACGCTGTAAAGACCCGAGAATATGCCCAAGATTGAAATAGGCGTGGCTGAAATTTGGATTAATTTCTAGAGCGCGCCTGTTCGATTGTTCGGCTTCAGCCATTCGGCCTTGTGCGACTAAGGAAACGCCTAGATTGAAATGTGCAATTGCAGAGTCTGGAACTAGCTCAATACTATGTGTATAACAAGCTTCCGCCTCCGAATGTCTACCTTGTTCGTCGAGGGTAAGTCCCAAATTGAGCAGCGCCTCATGGAATGTTGGGGCGATCTGTAGTGCTTCGCGATAACAAGTTTCAGCCTCAAAAAGCATTTGCTGCGCATAAAAAACGTCGCCGAGCTTGTTATGTGTCTCGGCATCCCGGCTATCAATCAAGATAGCTCGCTGAAAGCATTCGGCAGATGCAGCCCATTGCTGTTCTTTGAATAGGCGATCTCCCATATCTTTGTAATATCGCGCATCTTGAAGCAAAACTTCTTCAACCTTCGATTCGTTCAAATAAGAGATACTTTGAGGACTACTTTTACTAGCATCCCCACTTGCACCTTTGTCCTCATTTTTTACTGTCGTTGATGCTTTTCCACTTCGAAACAGGCTTGCGATTTTTTTAAACATTGACACATTTTCCTAATTTCTTATTGATCAAACAATCTGGATCTCGTAATACTCTGGAGAGCGATTTAACTCCTGAAGGTCATTGCTTAATTATAATTAAATTTAACTTATTAGCATTTCTAGGTTGTTACTTGGTTTCTATACCTTCCTTTTTCGACGATATTGACCTGACGATTATCAACACAAAAAATATCTATTAATTTATTTTTTACTATATTTATCTCAAGCACCTTGAAATAACATTATTCCTTAAAAGCCACCCATTTTCTGCATTAACTTGCTCGTCTGTGCAAGCCACATTTTGTTAATTGATTTAATAGATACGAATTCAGTATCAAGGTTATATAATTACATTAGGGCATTGCTAGCTATCCCAAAAATTTAGAAAAATAAACCTACCATGAGTCTCAGTATGTCATTCACCGAATTGTGTCAAAAGGCTAGGTTACGCATGATACGTATGCATTTTGAGAGTAAAGTTGGACACTTGGGAGGGAATTTATCTTGCCTTGATGCACTGCTTTATTTGCATCATTATATTCTCACTTCCGACGATATATTTATTCTCTCAAAGGGGCATGCGGCCGGAGCTCTATACATTACACTATGGTCAACGGGTCGTATTTCCGATGACCAATTAGGGCAATTCCACCGCGATGGCAGCAAATTAGCGGGGCACCCGGTATCTGGCTGGATTCCAGAAATAGCTGTAGCAACTGGTAGTTTGGGACATGGCTTTCCTATGTCCACTGGCATTGCCCTCGGTAAACGCCTTCAGAAAAAGCATGGCCGCGTATATTGCCTCATGTCCGATGGCGAATGGCAAGAAGGGTCAAACTGGGAAGCCTTAATTTTCGCTCACCATCAAGGTCTAGATAATTTAACAGTGATAATCGACCTCAATGGTTTACAAGGCTTTGGATCTACTGAAGAAATCGCGTCCATGACCAACCTCATCGATAGAATTCGTGCCTTTGGTGTTGATGTGATCGAGATAGACGGACACAATGAAGCGCAACTCGCTTCCATTGGGAATAACCAAGACAATGGGCCTCAATTCATCTTGATGAATACCGTAAAAGGGAAAGGAATCTCTTTTATGGAAAATCGTATGGAATGGCATTACTTACCGTTAAGCCAGGAACAATTTGAGCTAGCAAATCGTGAATTGGGCGCAGTATGAGAAACGCTGCTTGTATCGCGTGGCAAAACCTATTTACAGAACATCGGTTTGCTTTCCTTACTGGTGACTTGGGGTTTATGGCGCTTGAACCATTACGAGACGAAATGGCTGCCTGGTTCATCAATGCTGGCGTGGCCGAACAGAACATGGTTTCTGTAGCCGCCGGCATGAGTAAGCTAGGCATCGAAACCTGGGTATACAGCATTGCCCCATTCATCTACGCAAGACCATTTGAACAAATTCGCAATGATGTATGCCTGAACCACCTACCAGTGAAAATCGTGGGCAATGGTGGTGGCTACGCCTATGGCTCAATGGGCTCTTCACATCACGCAATTGAAGATTATGGAGTCTTACTAGGGCTGCAGGAAATGCAGATATTTGTACCCGCATTTGATGAAGATGTTGAAACGATAATTTATCGAATGTCAGCCTCTACCAACCCAGGTTATTTGCGACTAGGACGTTGCGAAAAACCTAGCGATCTGAAAGTAGCGACATACGCGCCATGGCGCTGCCTACTTCAGGGTGGCGGTCCAACAATTGTTGCAATTGGACCGATTGCCGGCGCACTGATGGTTCGAGTTAGCGTGATGGATGAAGCTACTCGACCGAATCTATGGGTTCTTACCGAAATGCCGTTGGGATTTCAGGCCATCCCTGAAGAGCTAATCAATAAAGTGCGCATGAATGCTCAGCTATTAGTGGTTGAAGAACATGTTGCACAAGGGAGCGCTGGGCACGCACTTGTTACCACATTTGCCAGCAAAGGTATCGCAATTACGAATTTTATACATTGTTGTGCTGAAGGCTATCCTTCAGGCACATACGGATCTCAAACATTTCATCGTCGGGAAAGCAGAATGGATGCGGACACGGTTCTGACCCGCTTGGCTCAGAAGTGTGCACAAACATGAATGACGAAATAAAACGAAAAATTGCTCAACTTCAAGGCCCGATCTTAGTACTTGGTGCTAGTGGATTTGTTGGTGCGAACTTATTGAGACTATTGCTACAGCATCGGACTGATGTTTATGGCACTGCCTCGCGGCTTCCCGCTTGGAGATTAGAAGGTCTGCCAGAAGAAAATATTCTATTATCTGATTTACTCATTCCATCAAACTTGGCTCTACTTTTGGAACAAGTAAGGCCGCTAAGTATTTTCGATTGCATCTCTTATGGTGCGTATTCATTTCAGAATGATGCTGACCTAATTTACAGAACCAATGTGGGAATCGCTGTCACGTTGTTGGAAGAACTCTCGAAGCGAGGCGTGCATGCTTATGTCCATGCTGGTTCCTCCTCTGAATATGGGAGTCTCGCAGGAGGTTCATCGGAAGATGGTCCAATGGCGCCAAATAGCCATTACTCGGTTTCAAAATGTGCTGTGGCCAGTTTAATCCATTTCAAAGGCAAAGTAGGCGGTCTTCCTTGTGTCAATTTGCGCTTGTATTCTATCTACGGTCCGTATGAAGATCCCGCACGCTTGATCCCAGCATTAATTAGCAAAGCAGTCGAAGGCGAACTGCCGCCGTTCGTTAATCCTCGTATTTCACGCGATTTTGTCTATATCGATGACGTTACAGAAGCTTTCATCGATGCAGCTTTAAACCTTTCGCCAGAGTTTTATGGTGAGTCATTTAATATTGGATCGGGAGTTTGTACCTCGATTGGTGAATTAGCAGAAATCGCAACGAGCTTATTTCAACTCAAAGTATCCCCTGAATTCACCATGCCTCAACGAAATTGGGACGTTTTTGATTGGTACTCAAATCAAGAGAAAACTAAGCGGCTGCTTGGCTGGGAAGCTCGCACCAAGATAGAGCAAGGCCTACAACAAATGCAAGCCTGGTATATTGGATTACCCAATCGCCAAGACTACCTTTCGTCCAGCAAGCTAGATGGATTGGATCATCGCTACAGTGTGACAGCAGTAATTGCTTGTTATAAGGACGGTCAGGCAATACCTTATATGTATCGTCGATTGACAGACACCTTCGCCAAGATCGGAATCGACTACGAAATCATTTTCGTCAACGATTGTAGCCCCGACGATTCTGAAGAAATCATACGTATGATATCCGCTAATGATCACCGCGTTTTAGGCATTACGCACTCACGAAATTTTGGGTCACAATCCGCATTTCGAAGTGGGATGGAATTAGCAAGTAAAAATGCCTGCGTCTTGCTTGATGGCGACTTACAAGATCCACCGGAGTTAATCGAACAGTTTGTTGAACAATGGCGAGCAGGCAATGATGTCATTTATGGCAGAAGAGTCAAACGCGAAACCTCTTGGTATATGGGATTTGCATATAAGTTATTTTATAAGTTATTTGATGCATTCTCTTATTTGCATATTCCACAAGATGCAGGGGATTTTTCGCTTATTGACAAAAGGGTTGTTCGTTGTATTTTGCAGTTTCCAGAACGTGATTTCTTTTTAAGAGGGGTGCGTGCCTTTGTTGGCTTTCGACAAACAGGGGTTGACTATGTTCGACCTGAAAGAATGTTTGGTACCAGTACAAATAACTTCCTAAAGAATATCGGTTGGGCAAAAAAAGGAATCCTCTCCTTCAGCAATACACCTTTGAACGTTTTATCAGCTTTTAGCGTCGTCGTTTTCATCATAGTTTGCGGCCTAATTTTCTTGCAACTTGGGGCAAAGTTATTGTTCCCACATTTAGTGCCTCAAGGCATTACAACCATTTTATTGGTCGAACTTTTTTTTGGTGCGAGCACACTTTTGTCGGTCAGCTTGGTGGGAGAATACATTGCGAAAATTTTCGAAGAGGTAAAGCAACGACCTCACTTCGTTCGACATAGTATCGTGCGCAATGGCGAGGTCCGTGACGCTACAGAAAGTCCAAGAGTGAAATTATGACCTCAGCGACGATTCAGTCTGGGGACAATGCCACTTTATCGATGCGTGCTAGGCCATGTTCTATTTGTGGTTCCGTGGATCATCCAATCTGGATGAAAGCAGACGTGAATTTGGCGGCACTTGATGGTTTTGCATTTGCATCTAGAAAACTACCCGAGTACATGCATTTTGATCTTGCACTGTGCCCTCAATGTGATTTAGTGTATGCATCCTCCGTTCCAGAAACGGAGTGGTTCGCAACAAGTTACAAAGAAGCGCAGTTCGATGCAGAGGCAGAGTCTCAATATGCAGCTAAAACCTATGCAAAAGAGCTGCAAGCTGTGTTGCCGTTATTACTGAGAAAAGATACCGCATTGGATATAGGTGCGGGAGATGGCGCCTTTGTAGCTACCTTAGTTAGTGAAGGGTTTTCACACGTTGTAGGCGTTGAACCTTCCATAGAGCCTGTCAATCGTGCAACACCAACAATAAGAAGTTTAATTCGTAACGAATTTTTTAGTGCTGCAAATTTCGAAAAAAATTCCTTTGACCTCATCACCTGCTTTCAAACTCTCGAACACCTTGAAGATCCATTAAAGCTATGCCAAGACAGCTACGAACTATTACGCCCTGGTGGAATATTCCTAGCAGTGACACATGACTTTCGCGCTCCTTTGGCACGAATTATGGGTAAGCGAAGTCCAATTTATGATGTCGAGCATTTACAACTTTTTTCTCAAGAAAGCCTTACAGGCTTATATCGAACTGCTGGCTTTTCAGATATCCATATCCGTACTCTACGAAACTCTTATCCAGTGAAATACTGGCTAAAATTATTGCCTTTGCCTTACATTCTAAAAAAAACATTAATGAAACAAATGTTGGACTCGAAGATTGGGCAACTGATGATCTCAGCAAAAGTTGGAAATTTAATCGCGTTCGCAATAAAAGACTAAATAATGGAATCTGAAAAATTTCGACCTATCGCACTCATTGCACCTGACGGCCTTATTGGGAAATTAAAATTTTTCGCTCGCCTTGCCTTGGATTTACAAGTTGCAACGGTATATGAAAGTATCCAAGAAAAAGCACGCTCTGCAACTGGGATTATGCTTGATGTTGGATGCGGTGCATCGCCTTATCGCTTCTTGTTTTCACCTGAAAAAATTAAATATGTTGGCTTAGACATTATCGATGCCGATAAATTTGACTATATTAATTCAGAAATTATTCACTTCAACGGGGAGACGATACCTTTTTCTGACGCATACTTCGACATGGTATTGTGTACGGAAGTATTGGAACACGTGCAGGACTACCAATCCTTGATAGAAGAAATTTATCGAGTAATGAAACCTGGCGGGAAACTTTTGGTGACGGTTCCCTGGAGTGCTAGGTATCACTATATACCGTTCGACTTCTTTCGATTTACTCCCAGCAGTTTGCATCATATGTTCAACAACTTTCAACACGTAGAGATCGCTCCGCGTGGCACCGACGTTACAAGCATCATCGCAAAGATGCTAGTCATTTGGTTCCGCAATATTTTTCAAACTAGGAAGAATTTGAATCTACTCACCCTTTTCCTTGCTGCAGCTTGCACACCTATTGTCCCGATTATTGCTGGCTGTGGTCATTTATCGGTTAGATGGAAAATAGGCAGCCAGGAAGATCCCTTGGGATACACCATTTTTGCGGTGAAGTGATGCAGAAAATAGTCAACGCGATTAGATCTATCTCACAAAAAAAACTTCGTTACTTGATGGTCGGTGCTTGGAATACATTAGCAGGTTGTAGCATTTTTGCTGGCGCCTACGCAATTTGGGGAACCACAGTTCATTATCTAGTCATTGCCATACTTAGTCACTTTGTCGCAGTACTGCAGTCTTGGCTTACATTTCGATATTTGGTTTTCCAAAGCACTGCACCACGTTTGCGGGAATATCTCCGATTTAATATTTCCTCACTTCTGATTTTGGCAATTCAAATGTCAGGCTTATGGTTATTGGTCGATTGCTTCAATTTGCATCCCATGCTTTCGCAACCTGTCTTAGTTACAATGACCGTCATTGCTGGTTATTTTGTTCATAGTGCGTTCTCCTTTAGGAAACCGATGTTCAAGGTTGACGAACTATAAGATCCAAAACATAAAAATATTAAAGTTGCTCGGACCATCCAGTCAGCGACAATGTGTTCGAGCCACACGTATTTCAATAAAATGAGTTATCAATTGCCACCATAAAGATCTAAATCGCGACGTCGGCAGAACTAATCGTTAGCTCAATTTTCACTATCACGGTAAGGAACATGATGAGCATTTTTTTAAAAACAAACAGCAATGGTGTCCCATCACCATTACTGCTTTCATGGCTGACATTCATCATCTTAATCAGCGGGTTTAGCCTGATTTTTCAACCCTACTTCCCACTTCAGCATTTTATGATGGGGCATGACTATTCGGTAGGTTTGACAAGCTTACTAGACGGAAATATTTGGTTCAAAAACAATGGCTTAGAACCTCCTTGGTTTAGCCCGTCTTTCTGCGCTGGCCAACCTTTTTTTGGTGATCCACAATCTAGTTATTACTCAATACTGCAAATTTTATCGATTTTTTTTGGTCTAATTAATGCGGCCTATATCACCTTGCTTATTGCTGCAACGCTTTTGTTTTGGGGCGGCTATCTGTTAATGCGTCACGTTTTTAAAAGTGGTTATTTAGTAGCCGTATTGGTCGGCGGACTCCTTATGTACAACGGTTTCTTGCCACATCGAATGTTAGTTGGACATAGTACTTTCCATAGCTTTGCGTTACTCCCCTGGATTTCAGTTTTGCTCTTGATTCCTGTTCGAAATGTGCTCAACAGTATTGCAGCGGCGATAGCAGCCGGTGTTTTAATGGCTTATTGCGTTCACGCAGGATTAGGAACAATAATCCTCGCAGTCGGACTTGCCATTTTATTGATCGCATTACTTTATGGGTTAAGAGGAGGTTCACTGAAAATTTTTTGGAGCCGCAGTGCCTTAGCCATAATAGTCGGTTTAGGCTTATCGATATCTAAACTATGGGCAAGTTTTTCTTTCCTATCAAATTTCCCCAGGACTTTTTATTTACTACCGGGTGCCGCGAATTTCACAGACACGGTTGGAGTGATAGTCGGTGGTCTATTCCTCCCCTCTCAATGGGCCTATCACTTTGGCGCGCCGCGCTTGGCAAATGTTCAATGGGCCATTGCACCGCATGAATGGGCCTACAACTTTAGTATTGGAGCCGCACTGTTTCTAATATTCATACTCTTAAAAAAAATTAGTAATTTAAAACAGTTTAGTCTAAATAAAATTAGCTTACGCCAAGGTACACTTTTGTTGTTTATTTTTTTAGGCGCAATTTGGCCTTTGGCATTCAATTTGTTTGAGCCTAACTGGAATGCATTTCTAAAAACAATACCAATCATCAATGCGACCAGTACTCCTCTAAGGTGGATAATTGTTTATATTCCCTTACTCGCTGTCGTAATTGGTCTAAGTTTTCAACAAGTTAAATGGGGGCGATTTGGTGGATTAATTATAGGTGTCATTCTTGTATCGACCGTAGCACAAAGTGCGCTCGAACCTCGCGAATACTATTTATCTCAAGGCTATAAAGTGGCGGCGGTAGTATATGGTGATGAATTATTTCGCAACAAACAATGGCAACCATCGATTCAAAATTTAGATATACAATCAGAGTTACATGTTGGTTTGAGCAAGGTCAAATTGACAGGTAACGATACGTTTATCAATGGTGTTTCTCAGGTTTTTTGCTATAACCCTGTGTTTGGCTATCGACATGAAAAATTCTCGTCAGATGGTTTAGTCGCTGGCTCAGTTTTCCTTGAACAAAATGGATTTCTAAATTTAAAAAATCCAGCTTGTTATCTCTATCCCAAAGAGAATTCATGCGTTCCTGGAGATCGTTTTCGAGCAGATCAAAAAGACCAAGTTCAAAATTTCGTCAATTATCGTCCTTTTGATTTTAATATTTCGGCTGGACAGAGATATTCCAATCTACTTACAAAACTGTCGTTAATACTCGTCAGTTTGTTTTTTCTAGGATGGGTAATTTTCATTGTTCGGCAGAAATTGATCTCGAAGTGGAGGCCAACCTGTCAATAGCATCAGCCAATCAGCGCTTTGCAAGTGATGAGCATGGACATTGCTCGTACACTCCCGACAGTCTCACCTTAAAATAAGCTAACAGATGCGGCCTACAAGAATGTCGACAACGCAAGCTACATCCTTTAAGAGGGAGAACATCAACGTCGGGCGGTTCATTTAAAGTACCATTATCGCTGTTGCAGTCTCTCTCAAGTCGCGCTCTTTGTAATCAATTAGAGAATAACATCCTCGGCCTTTCAAAGGAGTGAGGCGGTATCATGGAAAATTTTTGGCTAAAAATTTCCACCTTTAATTTGTCCGTTTCTCACTCTTCCAAGGTCTGCAATAAATACAATTTTTGATACAGACCATTTTCTATCGCCATTAAGGCCGTATGATTTCCCTGCTCTACTAATCGTCCATGGTTCAACACGATGATTTGATCTGCATCGCGTATCGTTGACAGTCGGTGGGCGATCGCCACCACCGTGACACTACCGCGCAAGTCGTTCAAGGCTAACTGCACAATTTGTTCAGTCTCACTATCGATATGCGAAGTTGCTTCATCCAGAAATAGAATCTTCGGTTTTCCTGCCAAGGCACGTGCGATTGCAATCAGCTGTTTTTGACCGGTAGAGAGTTTCGCACCGCCCTCACCTAAAGGCGTCAAGTAACCATGTTCTAATTGCAAAATGAAATCATGGGCGCGTGCGGCTTTGGCGGCGGCGATAATGTCCGCCTCGCTGATATCCCGTCCCATCGCAATATTCTCGCGTGCGTTCGCGGCTAGCAAGAAAGGTTCTTGCGGCACCAGACCCACACTGGCGCGAAAATGTTCATCACTGAGTTCAGCCAAATCCAAACCATCAACCAAGATCTTGCCACTCTGTGCCGTATAAAAGCGCAAGAGCAAACTTAACAAAGTCGATTTGCCGCTGCCAGTGTGACCAACAATGCCGTAAAAACCACCTGCCGGTATCGTCAAATCAATGTCGTGCAGAACCACTTGAGAAGGATCATAACTAAAACATACTTTTTCCAGATGTAATGCGCCTTGTGTAATTTCTGCGGCATTATCCTTTGCTGCTGCTGTCGCTTCTTGCAATAAAGTATTCACCCTAGCAGCCGATACGACTGCTTGTTGAATTTGCCCAAACTGCAAGGTAATCTGTATCAATGGGTCGACTACCCTGGCGATATAACTGACGAAGGCGTACAAAATTCCGATTTCCAAACCGGAAAAATTGCGCTGTCCAAAAACAAATATGACCACCACTAACAGCAAAGAATTCAACAAATCTAGCGCTGGTCGTAGCAACCAGGCATTGGCACGTAATTCATCGACCCTCGCCGTATAATGTTTTTGATTGGTTGCTTCAAAGCGCTCACCGAAACCCCGCTCAGCATTACAGGCTTGCAAAGCACTCATGCCATTAATACTCTCTGCTACCTGAGCATTAATGTCACTTCGCATTTGACGGGCACGCGTGACCGCTGGCGCACTCCAGCGCTGGTAAAACCAAACAATGACCACCACCGCTGGCACTAACATCAAAACGATCAACATCAAACGCGAATCCAGCCACGCCATTGCGATCAAAGCACCCAGCACAACAATCGAACTATCGAGCATGACAAATAAGACTTGCACGTATAGATTCTTCACCGCTTCAGTATCATTGGTAACGCGGCTTACCAGTTGTCCGGTAATGGCCTTATCAAAAAAAGCCATAGGTAGACCCAGTCCATGGGCATACACTTGTTCACGCAGACGACGCACCGAACGCATCGCGACACCCGCCAAGCGCAACAACTGCAAATAACGCAGCCAGGTCGCTAACCAGCCAGTAAGAACAAAAGTGAGTAGCAAGCCAGCCATCATCCACATATCATTATTTCGTGGCAGCAGATAATGGTCAATAAAGGCCTTGCCTAAAATTGGGCCAATAGCCTCCAAGCCCGATGCCAGGAATAAAAAGAAAATACCCAACAGGACGTGACGCTTTTCTGGCTGCGCGGCTTGCAGCAAGAGTTGTATGGCAAGTTTTTTTTCTGATACTGCTGGTTTCATTGTGTTGGTCTTCAATTTTTTCAAGCGATTTATCTACAATAGATTATTAGGCATTTAAGTAGAGTACCCCATGCACTCCGTCCGCCCCTACACGGTCAAGCCTATGTAAGTTCAATCAAGCCGCTTCAAGAGCTGCTTCAAGTTGTTGATATTTCCACTGGCTCGCATACCAAGCATCGAGTTCCAATAACTGTTGGTGCGTGCCTTGCTCAATCAAAGCACCTTCTCGCAACACAATAATATGGTCGGCCTCGGCAACAGCGCTTAAACGATGACTGACAATAATCGCACTGCGCTCGGGCCGTGCAGCCCTGAGTTCTGCCAAATGTCGCAGGATGCGCGTTTCGGTATCGGTATCGACGGCAGACAAAGCATCGTCTAAGAGCAGCAATGGACCTTCTGTCAGTAAGGCACGGGCAATCGCGACACGTTGTTTTTGTCCACCCGACAAGGTCACGCCACGCTCACCAACTGGCGTATCGTAGCCTTCTGGAAAGCGCAAAATATCTTCATGAATCGCCGCCAAATCAGCAGCATGCATGATTTGCTCACGTGTCGCTTGTGGATTCGACAAAGCGATATTGCTAGCGATAGAAGCGGAGAACAAAAATGGTTCTTGCGCCACCCAATTGATGGCGTTACGTAAGCGTTCTAAAGGATAGGCATTCAAGTGATGTCCGCCCCAAATGACTTGTCCTTGGGCTGTTTCAAACTGACGCAGCAGGAGCCTGACCACCGTCGACTTACCCGCGCCAGTCGGACCAACAATCCCTAAAGTTTGTCCGGCCGTCAGAGTAAAACTAAGTTTCTTCAATGCCAAATTGGTTTGCGCCGGATAAGAAAAGCTGACATCGTCGAAACGCAGTTCGCCAACTGGGTCAAGCTTCAATTGTCCTAGGTCTTGTATCACCAAATCAGCCTCTAACACAGGACGTAGACGCCCCCATGCTGCCTTCCCTCGCTCCAACAAAGACAGCACCCAACCTGCAGCAAACATGGGCCAGATCAATTGACCTAAATACATACTAAATGCGGTCAGATTACCTATCGTCATTTCGTTCTGCCATACCAAGTAAGCACCGACACCCAAAGTCAATGCGCCAGCAGCCGTCAAAGTCACCCCTACTGCCGGTTCATACGCAGCTTCCCAACGTTGCGAACTTAAACTGGCCGCTGCTGCATCTTCTGCCAATTGGGCAAATTGTGCCGCGCTGCGCTGCTCCAGACCTAACACACGTAGAGTACGAACACCGGAGATGGTTTCTTGCACATGATCGTTGAGCTTACTAAAGCGTTCTAGAGAATCCTTAGACGCATCGTGAACATGATGCGTAATCCGTTTAAATGCCCAAGCCATAAAAGGAAATGGCAATAAAGTCGCTAATGCGAGTCGCCAATCCACACCCAGTGTCATCATACTGATCACTAATACGAAGGTCATCAAACCATCAAACCCTGCCAAGGCAGCTTCACCCGCAGCAAGCTCTATCGCATCAGCATCATTGGTACCGAGCGCCATCAAATCACCAGTGCGCTGCTGTTGAAAAAAAGCGGGGCCTTGCAAACTCAGTCGTTGATACAAACGCAAACGCAGTTGCGCCCCCAATTTATAAGATGCGGCAAATAACTGTAAACGCCAACCGACCCGTAGAAAATAAATCGCAACGCCCATCATGACAACGGTCGCAAGTTCCCACACTAAGGCCTCTCCCGCCAAATTTCGCACCACCATAGCGTCGATGATGTCGCCGATCTTGCGAGGAATCAGAACCGTCAACGTCGCCACCAAAAATAACATGGCTGCGGCAGCGACGTAAGCTCGCCAGTGTTGGCGGATAAATTGTGCAAGGAGTTGGTACAGGGTCATGCTAGGGCTTTCAATTCAATCTTTCACCTCAGAGGCGCTCAGCACGCAAAGCAGATGTTTTGAGAAAAACTCTGCGTGTTTTGCAACTCCCCGGCAAGCGCTTTTTTATTTCATCTATTCCAAAAAAATGAATAGCTTCTTGCTGACATATCTGTGTGTCACGCATTGTTTGCAGCTTCACCATAACCACCTGCGATATTCTCGCAATACCAAGCCAACATTTTTTGTTCTGAAATTTTCAAACAAATTTCTCTAAAACCACTAAGTCTCGGTCAACATGCGCTAAGATAAATAGGCATTTCGTCGACTGATTAAGCGATCTTTGACAGTATGACACAGCCATCGGTTAGCGTAAAAGAACAGACGCGAGCAAGCGGCCATATGCATTTTCATAGCCGGCCGCATTGACTGCAACTACCCGATGACGGCTAGCAGCTTGCCCGGCCCATCGTGATGTCCAAATTAGCAAAGCTTGAGTTCGCACCTGAGAAACTTGACTCACGATTAGGCGAAATCACCACTGAACCGAGCATCGCAGCACGAACTACGCTCGCTTAATCCACCAAAATCTGCACAGATCAATCTTCTGCTTCCTTATCTTTAACCAGTGCCGCAATTGCATCAACTTGGTGTAACGTCGCGCTTGTAACTCTATTGGCAGTAATAGCTTATTGGGTCTGGCAGTGGCAACAAGCTCCCACTACTAAGCAAGCTCAAACCAGCAATCAAACTAGCACTGCCGATCAAAAAAACGCCAAAGAAAACGACGACTAAGTACACATCTTGCAAGTAGAAGATGATTCCTGACTCGGCGATCGGCTACAATTTTCGTAAAAAATGGGATCAGCGCCAACTAGTACTATCTTTGATAAAAAATCAGACGGTGCGACAACCGCAAAGTCCATTGCTTTCTGTGCGCCGGTTGCTAGTACTCACTAACTGCTTTTTTTGAAGGTATATTCAGCCATTAGCGGGGTCGCACTGATGGCAACGGCTTCATAGCATGCGAGACTTGTTATTGATAACAGAACCCCCTAGACCACGTGGGTTTTTTTGCGCAAACCCAGTTCGGGCCCACCAAAGCTCGGTTTTGACGATTTTTCTATCGTTTTTTGGTGCAATCCAAAATCTAAAACGAAAGTTGAAAAAACTTTATTTTACCAAGCCACAAAACCTAGATTCCTACCGAGCAATATGTAATACTTAACTTAATAAAATAATTCCTTAAGGCCATTTTTGCCTCTTTCTCAACTTGTTGTTTGTTGTTCTCGATTCAAAAAAATAAAGCAAAGCAATGTAGTCGTCGAAACAGATACCTCGAAGGAAAAAGCTTAGCCATGCGCAAGGAAATATTATCTGACCAACAGTTCAAAATCATGATGGCTTTGCTCCTCGTGATCGTTGGTGCGTTCGACCTTTGGGCAAGTTTTAATTGGGAGCGTGGTGGTAAAGCTGGTATTGCGGGAACATTCGCTGTGGAACTAGGTAAAGCAGATGAAAACTATCACCTTCCGATAAAAAAATTACAGCTTGGATCTCCTTTGTCGATTGCGGGTGCAAGTGTCGGCGATGCAATAAAATTTGATCATATTGGTGACCATGGTCGCGCGCTCGATACACGTGAATTAATCGGAGTGACCTTATATAAACAGACGAGTCCTCTTTACGGAGAACATTTTTTGTTACGACCACAGGAAAACCCTGAGGTTACCAACAATCCATCGATCGCTTCAGCAACGACTTTTTTACAGTTGCTAACAACTTATCTGGTGATCGTCATAGTATCGCTGCTTTCGTGGCGACAAGCGAGCAATGTGCCGCTGCGCTTTCTCGCACTAGCGATGCTGACGATGGTCATGGATACCGTACTTGACTTGATTCCCGGTGGTGGTTTGCAAGATTTCTTGACTACCTATATCAACCCCATACAACTTTTTGTTGGGTATGTTTTTTTTAGTTATTTTTGTCTTATATATCCGGCGGAGCAAGCACATTGGCGTAAGGCATGGGTGAGAGTTGGGTTTTGCCTGTACGCGTTCATGTATGCAGCGTATGCCTTATATCACCTGCTTAACGCTCTCGAATATTTACCGTGGCTTATTAGAGAACACGTTAACGCCCAATTGTGGCGACATGTATTGGCGATAGTGTCGGTCAGTATTTCCATTGGAGCACTTGGCTTTTCGTGGATAAGTAGCCTAGGTACCACGCGGCAGCGTTTGGGTTGGATAACCATTTGCATGGGAGCCCAGTATTCCACCTATTTGTTAAATAATGTTGTTGCCGCGTTTGGTCTTAACGATAACGAGGCACTCTTCTATTTCTTTAAACTAGCGACGATTTTCTTTGCCTATGCTGGACTAGGGTATGCGTTACTTCGTCACCGGCTATTCGATTTCGGCTTTGCTATCAATCGACTCAGCGTCTATTTCTTAGTTGGTTTGGTCTTGCTTGGTGTATCTGCACTTATTCAGGCCTGGTTTTCTCCATTTATTGAACTGAAAGAACGTAGCCAGACCTTACTGCTTGATATTGCTAACGGAATAGTGTTGATCGCAATATACAAGCCCTTATTGGCAATGGCAGAAAAAGCAGTGCGGACTTGGTTGTACCCGCGGTGGCGCGCGCAGGAAAAAGCATTGCGCATCGCTGTGAGAAAAGCAGGAATAGTGCGCGATCGGAGTTCCTTAATCGATCATTACCTCATCGCGTTGAAACAATATAGTGGTGGAGCAGACTTAGCCTTATACCGATGCGATCATAATATTTGTATTAAAGAAACCATCGCAATAACAGATGCGCCGGACAAATTTCAAGTTTCCGATATTGATATGGTACGCATGTTAGCGGGGCAGCTCCCGAAAATATTGCAGGGTATCGCTGGTGACCATGCGCAAATCGTTCCGTTCACACATAGGGGACGACTTACAGGCTTTCTATTGATAGAAAGTAAGCCGGATTTTAACCTGTATCGACCAGATGAAATGCGCTCCATTTCATACGCCGCAAATATACTCAATCAAGATTTACAAGCTGAATCAAATCGCATGCATCAACGCGTCTTAGCTGAAAAAGCTCACGCTGAATTCAAAGCACGCGAGACTGCGGAAAACGCAAATCAGGCGAAGAGTTCATTTCTCGCGAATATGAGCCATGAAATACGTACACCAATGAACGCGATTATTGGTCTGGCTTACCTGTCATTGAAAACCGAACTCAATACAAGACAGCGTGACTATGTGAACAAAATTCACCATGCCGGAAATTCTCTGTTAGGCATTATCAACAATATACTGGACTTTTCAAAAATTGAAGCAGGGAAAATGGACGTAGATTTTGCCCCGTTTTCCTTAGACACAGTGATCAGCAATATGGATACGGTATGTCTCCATAAAGCACACGAAAAAGGGCTGAACTTTATCCATGATATCCCGCCAGAAATCCCGCGCTATCTGATTGGAGATAGTTTGCGCTTAGGACAGATCTTAATCAATCTAGTCAATAATGCTATCAAATTCACCGAGAGTGGTGAAGTGGCAATTGTTGTGCGGCTTGAACAAGCACCTCTTTCAAATTCTAGCGAGGAAGAAAATCGCGCGCTTAGTATCAAGTTTTCGATTCGCGACACTGGCATCGGCATGACAGCACTACAGCTCAATAAACTGTTCTTGGCCTTCTCTCAGGCGGATACCTCGACTAGTCGGCGCTTCGGCGGAACCGGCTTAGGGCTATCGATTTCACGTCAACTCATTACACTTTTAAAAGGAACAATTAGTGTCAAAAGCGATGCTGGGAGCGGCTCGTTGTTTGAGGTAACACTTCCTTTCGAAACATGTGGCGAGACCGCTTTTGCTACTCTTAACCCACCTCCAGGGCCGAATAGGCACTTCTACAGGAATGCCTTGATTTTACTGGTTGAGGACAACGAAATAAATCAACAAATTGCCGTGGAATTACTCGACACCATAGGTGTGAAGGTCGATGTCGCAGCAGGTGGACGGCAGGCCTTAGAGAAGTTGGAGCATGCTGAGATGAAAAAATACGATCTTGTTTTAATGGATTTAGAAATGCCTGATATGGATGGGCATCAAACCACCATTGCTATTCGAGCGCAGTCGCGCTGGCAAACTTTGCCAATTATAGCCATGACTGCACATGCAATCGAAGACGTCAAACAACGTTGCATTGACGAAGGTATGCAAGAGTACATTTCAAAACCTGTGCAACCGGAAGCGCTCTTTACTATGGTTGCACGGTGGTTAGGCGACAAGATCGACATTGAGAGAAGGCAGCATAGACGCATCAAAAATACCGAACATCAGAACCTGAAGCTCATGGTTTTGACCCAAATTGATAGCTACCGCGGCCTTAGTAATATGCACGGAAATGTCG